>CAJTXV010000012.1 GCA_910584255.1 uncultured Bacilli bacterium | reverse complement strand
AACCTCATTTCTTTTTTGTCCAAGAAACGGGGTTCATATCAACTAAGTTACTTTTCATATATTTTTCGTTTCACATCATTGATTAATATTCAACTTATTTTAAATTATTCTAAGAAAAAAGAATGAGATTAATATCCCATTCTTAAAACTTCAATTGTCATATTATATTTGACTCCTGCTTCATTTGCAGCAGTTTCACTTTCAGCTAATAAATCTAAGATATATTTTTTCCCACTCCCAATCGCACTACCACGATCTAGTACAATTGCAATCATTGGCGATGTAGAAGAATTGGATAATCTTAAAATTGTCCCAAATGGATATTCTCCTCCTGCGGCAACAATTCGAACATCTCCATAAGTAGAATCTGTATAGTAGATACGTCCATCACTAATATTATATCCAGTTGCCGTTTTTCCAGATGTACATCCACGGCAATCATGACCATAGTGACTTACATTTCCACTCGTAGTTGCAATCACAGGTGAATAGGTTGTATCTATTGTTTGAGTATATGTATATTGTGGTTCTTCCACTTGAGGTTCAGGTGTTTCCTCTGGTTGAATTTCTGTTATTGATTCTACAGTTTCTTCAGGAATTTCCACTAGTTCTATCTCATCAGTATTATTTAAATTCTCCTCCTCCTCTGTTTCTTGATCTGCTTCTAATACTTCTTCCAATTGATTATCCTTTACTGAATCTTTATACTGTTCCTTTTTTGATGAGACTAATCTACTACTTAACTCTTTTGTAATATTTGCACTCAAAACACTTTTATTTACGTTTTGAATATGAAATCCTGTTGTTACATATACAAAAGTAAAAAATATTACAACATAGATACATACTGCTCTGAAAGTATAATTACAAATTTTTTTCATAATTCCTCTCTTTCGAACACATCCAGTATATCAAACTTTATCCAATTTGTAAACTTTTTAGGATTGTAGTACCCAATATATCGTATGAAAAAGAGAACAAATTAGACTACTTTTTCTTATATTTCATAATGCTTCCGAAGAAGAATCAATTCTCTCTATTTGGGAATCATTACCAAAAAAAACTAGATTTACCTAGTCTTTTTACTACATATAATTATCAGCTTTTACTTCCATAAAGCTTTGTGGGTGCTTACATACTGGACATACATCAAGTGCATCAGAACCAATATAAACATGACCACAATTTCTACAAATCCACATTTTTTCTCCATCTTTGTGGAATACTCTATCATCCTTTATGTTTTGTAGAAGTCTTAAATATCTCTCTTCATGTTCCTTCTCAATTTTTCCTACTGCTTCAAAAAGATAAGCTAGTTCATTGAACCCTTCCTTCTTAGCAGTTTCAGCAAACTCTTTATACATATCAGTCCACTCATAGTTTTCACCTTCTGCAGCAGCTTTTAAATTTTCTTCTGTTGCGGGAACTTTCCCACCATTTAAATACTTAAACCATAATTTAGCATGCTCTTTTTCATTGTTTGCTGTTTCCTCAAAAATAGCGGCAATTTGTTCATACCCATCCTTTTTTGCTTGAGACGCAAAGTAAGTATATTTATTTCTTGCTTGACTCTCCCCTGCAAAAGCAGTCATTAAATTTTGTTCTGTTTCAGAACCTTTTAATTTTTCAAAATCCATAATTCTACCTCTTTCTTTTATATTTTATGATGACAATACTATCATCCACGATATTTATTATATAGATTTCTTTGTATTTTTTCAATGCTTTTTTTCTTTATTTACATGAATTAATTCCAACCTTCTTCACATAAGGTCTTCAATCAATATAATGGGTAAAATCCGCTCCTGTTCCAAGCATTGTAATTGGAACATTAAGTTTATTCTCTAGCCAGTCTAAATAGTTTCTTAGATATTTACCTAAATAAGGATCTTCATCCAAACATCCTGAATATTGACTATGAACACCATGGAGAGTATAGTCTTGATATTCGAAAAAATTTAAATACAATTTATCTGGATCATTGTCCTCAATACTTTCCTTTAATAAGTTTAAATCCATATCAAAAATTATTCTTGGTTTCTGTGTGACACTCGTAATCTTACTGAACTTAGGAGCTTCATCATAAAACTCTTCAATTAAATCTGAATCAACGCATGTAGGAGGGATACTTAAATAGGATCCCACATTCACTTGCACTTGCTCCCAACTAAGTTCTAACGAGTCCCCATAATTTCCACTATAAATATAAGATCCATCATAGATTTGATTACTAATACGGATAGGAAGAGATCAGATAACCATAATGGACTTATTTAATCTAGTTGTAGGGATTTTACTATCTGACAACATACGTGGTATAGATAGTGTTCTAGAGGTTACATTGAGATGATGCTTAATATGATCAAGGGATAAATCACATCCTTGTGACCCTTCTACAAAACCTTTTCTGCCTCATTCATTGCATCGTGAAATCTTCTATGATAATTAGAATCTGCTTTTATATTTTTATATTCTTTAACAAACTTTAAATTAGGATCCCTCATAATCTTTTCTGCCATGCAGGCAACACAGCCTTAAAAGTAGAACCACTTTTGATTTTCGCTTTTTCCCACTCAATATGTCTTGGTTCAATTAATGGTACTAGGGGATGAACAATAATTTCTCTGCCCTCTAAAATATCTTTATTATCTTCATATTCCTGTTCTAAAACATTCATATCAATGATAGATCCTAGTCGAATAAATAACTATGTTTTAGGGTTTACAGCGGAAGCTGGAATATTACGAAACAGTCGTCTTATTCCATTCAATTCAAATATATGACCAGCATTTGGCATACAATTGGATACTGCTACATCCACATCTTGTTGGATTGCAAATTGACCAATTACCTTTCCTTTTCCGCAACTACCTACTTGTCCATCAATAATTGTATATACATTTTTTTCAAGCAAATCACCCCAATCAATAATTATTTCAAATCATTAACGACTCCATGAATTAAATTTAAGTCAGAAGGAATAATCCAAGAAATATTTCCCTTTTTAAACAAAGTTAAAGGAATAATTGCACCAGATCTCGCACCATCCATCCATTTTGGATTTTGTGGCATCAATTGATAAAGTTCCTCCATGGTAATATCATAGAAAACTTTTTCAGTTCCCGTAACATAGTCTTTTAAAGATACCATATACTGGTGCACTCCATCATCAAATAGGGTATTTGGTACTAAATTAAAATCAGTTAATAACTCAAATCTCTCTTCTCCCCCAGTAAATATTGCACAGTCATAATCCTGATCTAGTACTAAGTCAGAAAGTCTTTCTGCAACAAATAAATCCATTTCCTCTACAGTATTACCACTCTTTGGTTGATTTACTTCTTCAAAATTATTTAATAAATCAGCAACTCCAATTTTTAGATTCTTTGTATCTACTATTTTAGAGCCAACAAATGTAACGAGTTCTGTTGTTTTACCACCCATGTTAATGATTAATACTTTTTTTCCATTATAATCATTCTGCATCGCACTCGCTAAGTAATAATTTTCAATTCCATGACTAATAATATTAAAATATAAGTCAAATTGATCATTAAATAATTTTACAAGTTCTTTTCTTTTTTCATAATTTAATTCACGAAAAATTCCTGTTACATAAATATGAGTATTCTCATACAAAAAGTGATATTTCTCTTTTAATTCAGAAAAATAATTACACAATTCTTCTAAATTTTCCTTGCTGATTCCCTTTTCTTTATCAAATCCGTTTTTAAAATAAATAGAATGTTCTTCTAATAATGTTAAATTGGTTTCATACTCATACACTTTAATCGTAGATGAACCTAAATCAATATAATATTCTTCCATACTTCCTTCCTCCATGATTAAATTGTAACACAAAATAAAGGAAAACAACAAAATTATTCATTTTCTATCTTTATAGTAAAAGTACTACCATTTAAAAAATCATAACGAGAATTCATTTTTAATTGTCGCACCAATCGAAATAAAGCTTCATCTTTTCCCTTACACTCCAACATCACATCACAATCTTTCCCATAAGAAGAAATTACTTTTAAAAACTTTTCAAATCCCTGATAGGAAAGATAAGTACTATGACTCCTCTTTTCTTTTCTACTTTTTTGACTAGAAAAATGAATTTTAGGTAAAAAGTCTTCCTTTCTCCAAGTAGAAAAGATTTCAGGAAGCAATTCATCTATTTTTTCTTTTCCATGATTGCATAGATAATGATGATAATCTAACACCATTGGAACATTTAATTCTTGACATAACTCTAAAACCTCTTTTGCTGTATATATTTTGTCATCATTTTCTAAAAGAATCATACTGCGTAGTTCTTTAGGTAAACTGAAAAAAGTAGTTCGAAATCGATCCATAGATTCCTTTTTATTTGGAATAGAACTACCTACATGTAGTATCACTTTACCAAGAATTCCAAGAGCTTGATAAATATGGTAACATACCCAAAGTTCCTCTATCGTTTGCTCTACAACAGAAGGATTGGTACTATTTAAAACACAAAACTGGTTTGGATGAATATCAATACGAATATTATGTTTTTTAATAAAAGAGCCAATTTTTTTCCACTTTTTCTGATAAGGAGTAATGTAATCAGAAAAGTATCCTGGATAAGTCGCAAGCGGAATCATATTGTGACTAAGACGATAAAAATAAATTTCATTTTGAATATTATATTGTAAAATTTTCTCTAAAAAATCTAAATTATGATTGATAATCTCTGAAAGTTTTTCTTCTCCCTTTTTTTTACCCAACTGTCTAAATCTAGTCCAAGTGATGGTTTGATAGTGATCTATTTCTTCTAACGTTAGGGAAATTGCTACATATCCAAGTCTTATTTTCATTTTATTCACCATTCTTAGTATGAAAAAAAAAAAATATTTCTATTAAAAAAGTTGACAATATTTCTAGAGAATATTTATAATAAAGAACTAGTTAGGACGTGTTAATAATGGAAGAAGTATCTAGTAATTTTGAAATTTTAGAAGAAGAATTAGTTTATGAAGAATTCATCTATTATGAGAGACTTGTAAATAACTTAGAAATAGAACTATTTAGAGAAGAAAAAAATTGGTACCTACTAGGAATGATTCAAGAAGGAATTAGGAATATCTTATCACTAAGAAGAAAAATTGAGCTTATGAATGAAAATGCTAATTACTTAGTAGTCATTCATCAGTTAAATGAGTTACTAAAAAGACTCAATAATCTAGAAACCACTGTGCATGCAAATAGCAATATCTCCTTAGGAAAATTTCTAACACAATGTAACCAAACTTCGATTACTCACCTAGTATATACAAATAATCAACATCCAAAGATAAGACTATATGGAGCAGCTAGCTATATGTTTCTATGCCAATTTCATCGTGAAAACACACCTTCCTTAGGAATTACAGAGCGTGTTGGATGTGGATATTGTTTCGCCTGTGGAATAGGATTCAATGCAATTCAATATTTAATGGAATATGAAAATTTAGATTACAAAGAAGCAGTACAAATACTTGCTAGAATCTATCTAATCAAATTAAACAGAAATTCAATAAAAGAAGATCATCCACTAGTAATAAAATATCAAGAATCTCTATTGAGTGATGATTTTAAAGCCTTATTAGAAAAAGCATATCAACGTGCATTAAATGGAAAAAATAATATGGAAATATTTAATATCATTAATAAATTTGAACATGATTTTCATATCATTGAAAGAGTGAAAAATAAAAGATCTATTCGCCTTGATAATAGACAAAAAAAATACTATTTAAAAATGCCTACTTTTAATACCTATCCAGAAGGAGAATAAAATTTTAATTCTCCTTCTAACTACCCAATTTTTGATTGACATTTCTATAAATATAGTCTAAAATGGAAATGTACTCGAAAAGAGGCATATAATAAATTATATGGGTCTATAGCCAAGTGGTAAGGCGTGGGACTGCAACTCCCTGATCGTTGGTTCAAATCCGACTAGGCCCTCCATATTGAAAATACTCGAACCCTAATAGGTTCGTTTTTTCTTTATAAAATCAGCAAATTAAATTTTAAAAATGTATAATCGACCAGCAGACCGACCGAATAGTGAACAAAAAAATTGATAATATTCCTAGTTCTTCTGCTTTTCTTAATATAATTAATCTATCATCAATAAATACGGCTTCTAAAGAATCGCTTAAAAATTTATGTTTAATTTTTTAAATTACCTAGTCATTGTATATCTTTTAATATCTGAATTTACAAGTTCTGAATGAAGAATAGAATATTCCATCTTCTCACGATCAAATGGTACTGTAACGTTTTCAACTTCAATTCCATGACTTGCCTCGCTTAAAATCATATAAGAAGCTTGATTTTTGAAAGCACTAGATGGATAACCAATTCCTGATGCTCTCACCGTATAAATTGAAGTGTTTAAATCTACCTCTTTTGCATCAAAATGCATATGCCCCTGTATTACCATATCATAATCTTGAATAGTTAAGAGATGCCCATCCTGATAAAATAATGGATCTTCACAATAGGAAATATAACCCTTTTTTGAATTCGTCCATTCACCTTTATGAAGTATAATATATTTTCTTAATTCCTCTAACATTTCATCCCTATCTAACGATTTAAAATGTACAAGATTCATTCCAAGTACATGAGCAATGCCCACTAGTTGTTTTTTACTATTCGTATAATGAAATTGTGAATATGCAGGTTCATTCCAGTCTAATAGTTGTTTATATAATAATACATTATGTTCCATAAAATCACATCGTACATCATTTGCGAAATGACACAGGCCAATTCTTTGACCCGCCATCTGTACATTAATAAAGTGCGGAGATAAAATTAACCTTTCTTTTTGATCAGTTCTTAATTTTGAATTCGTCCATTCTATTTGTTTAACCTTTTCATCGGTCATATAACATAGATATGGTTCCACTCCAAAATCAAGAGATGATTCATAATTTCCCTGAATCGTAGTAACCCCATATTCATCTAATAAATCAACGACCTCACTTGGATTTGGTCCTAACCCTATATTATCACCTAAAGAATAAATTTCGGAAATTCCACGTTCCTTAATATCTTTTAATATCGCTTCTGTTGGTTCTAGTAAAGCATGACTATCTGTAAAAATAGCAATCTGTCTTTTAGGAAGATCTTTTTTTTCAGTTATTTTTATACTCACTGTAGTTTCTTCTAATTTCATATCTTCAATCGTACCTTGTACAATGGATAAGATAGAATCTAAATAGGAAGCAGAAAAATTACACTTGACACCTATTTCTATTCGTTCTATATCAGGATGTGCAATATCCCCCTTTTCTCCTAAATCTCTTGGTGTAATTTCTAGCCCTACCTCTTTTGTTAAGAAATTATAAATCTGCTTAAATTTATCATATCGAAAAGAATGAAGAATTTCCTCCTCACTAATATAATCTGGTATCATATATTCTTTTTCGCTTAAATCAAAGAATGAATTCCCTAGTTCCCCCTCAAACTGATAAACATCGGATACTGGAATCTTTAAGACATAAATACGCTCATAATTTGCGAAAGATGCTGCTGTATAAATATCTGTAGTCGCTGAAATAAAAGGTGTATTCCCATTCATTTTTTGTGCATAGGCAACTTTATTTGGATCTAGCCTCAGACTTTCTATTGTATTTTTTTTCGCATACTCCATCGAATAGAATCCTGTCTCTTGTCCATTTTTCGCCCCTCTTAATAAATACATATATCCATCTTTGATAAATTTTTCATTTAAATCTTTAGTATTCGGTGTATATCTTTCTAAATTCTTACTTCTTACAGGATAATTTCTTAAAATAGTCTCTCTATTTCCTGTGAAAGTATAATTTGGATTCCATAATTTTTCTTTCTGAGTTATACTCTCTTTTTTCATAAGATGAATCCCCCTAAATGCTACATATTATATAACAAAAGAAATTAAAATACAAGTGCGTCCTAAAACAATAAGATTCATAATTAGTATCCAAGAAAAGAATTAAAATAAGTTAAGAACTGATTTTAATTCGCGCCTTACGGCCATAAACAAAATTTGTTATACTTATTATGTGATGTATATGTTAGAAGAAATAGAATGGTATAATGCACATTTTTGTAATGATAGAAATGTTAAATTTAGATTAAAAGATATTTTTTCTGAACATTGGGATAAATTTATTGAACTTAATCCGGATTTAACTATTAGAAATGTTGTTTTTAAAGAAGTAAGCAAAATGATCTCCTGTCGCACTTCAGAATTAGGGTATTCTGTATATGAATGCCCTGATTGTGGTGAGATTAAATTTTCTTATCATACTTGTAAATCTAGATTTTATCCTTCTTGTGGGAATAAATACGTTAGGAAAATAACAGAATCTATCCTTCAAAAATGCTATAGCTGTAAACATAGACATATTGTCTTTACTATTTCTGACTACCTTTGGGATTTCTTTAGAAAAAATAGAAAACTTCTGGATTTACTTTTTCAAGCAGTTTCCCAAACTATTCTTTCTTGGTTTAAAGACCAATCGAAAAAGGAAGACTATATTCCTGGTATTATCCTGTACTACACACTTATGGTAGAGATATGAAATGGAATCCTCATATCCATACTATTGTTACTGAAAATGCTATGGGTAATCACAATATTTTTAAAAAATTTGATTTTATTTCCTATAACGCTCTTCGTAAACGTTTTCAAAAAATTCTTCTTGATTTATTAGAAAAACATATTGGTAAAAAGAATTTTACAACTCTTAAAAACTTTATCTATAAAAAATCTGATAAAGGGTTCTACGTTTATGCTGAAAAGAAATGTAACTCTTCTACTCAAACTATGATTGAATATGCAGTTAGATATACTGGGAAACCTGCTATGGCAGAGTCTAGAATACTTGATTATGATGGTGAATACGTTACTTTCTGGTATCAAAGACATGAGGATAACAAAGTAATTAAAGAACGTATTCATGTTTTTGACTTTTTCAGACGTTTAATCATTCATATTCCTAACGAAAATTTCCAAACTGTTAGATATTATGGTATTTATTCTAAAAAACACAAATTTCATGATAAAATGGTTATATTAATTAAATCTCATAAAATGTGTTCCTTTAGACTATATATCTAAAAGAGATTATCATCACAAGTATCAAAAATAACGACTTATAATTTCTTAAATTCATTTTAATAGTGAATCTTTTCGGAGTGGATATTAACCCACTCCTTTTATGTTCTTTATAAGGAGAAAATTCCTTATAAATGAAAAAAGAAAGGATTTCCCTTTCTCATTTATCTTGTCATATTTCCTACAACCGCTGTTTTTTCCGATAATGATTGAAACAATTCTCTTTTTTCTTTCATCACTTTATAGCTAATATCCTGACACCATTTCAACGCACTTTCTAAAGTATCCATTCCTACTTCTTCAGCAAAATGTTTCATTGCAATTTCTGAAGATGTTTTAGGATGCTCTGAAATAATTGAAATTCCTTCAATATTCCACGCATTTTCTTCATAAAAATTATACATTACCATTTGTGCTGCCTCTTCGTTAGAAATAGACTCCAAGGTTCCTCCTAATTTGCCATGAATAAATTTTCCATCTACATGTTTTAAATATTCTAAAAGATGTGGCAAGATATATCCACCTTCGTATTCCCTCATTCATCATCACCTCTTAAACAATATTTTCCCATCAATTTTATTCTATCAAAAACAATGAAAAAAAGAAAGTGTTAATTTTGGGGCATTTCATAAGCAATCAATTGTTCTGGTAAAAGATAAATATTTGGGTTATATACAATTAGATTCTTATCTGATGTACCAATTTCTTCTGCCACAGTTTTAATCGTATCTCCATCTTTTGTAATATATACTTTGACTCCTGGCTTTGGAACAATGAGTCTTTGATCTGGATAGATATACTCATTAATCTCTAATCCATTGACTTCCGCAAGTTGTGTTGGAGTAATATTTCCAAGTTCCCTTGCAATTGCGTACAAGCTATCTCCCTTTTTTACTGTATAGGCAGTAAAACCAAGTGGCATATCTACAGGAATTACTAGTTCCATTCCAGGTGTTAATATATAAATGTCTTCTAGTTTATTTTCTTTAATCAAATCAATCACACGGACATGAAATGCCTCTGCAATTGATAAAAGGGTATCTCCCTCTTTGACAATATATTTTTCCATAAATTCCTCCTATACTAATGTATGAAGAAAAAAAAGAATCTATGACTTAGACTCTTTATAAACCTGAACTCTATTTAAAGCATTATATAAAAATTCATTATTCTTGACTAAACTACGAATTCCTGATTCCTCACTATAAGAATATAAAGTATCTTTACTAATGAAATACAAGGTATCTGTATTTAATATTACATTATTAGGACTATCCACATGAAATAAAAACATGGACTTTGCTGGGAAAGATTTAAACACCCTGTAAAAATCTCCCGACTGTGTATAGTAATAATAAACCCCATTTGATTCAAAAATTTTAACAACATCTTCTTCTTGTATAGTAATATCTTTGGAATAATCAATTTCAAATTTTTTCTCAGTATTTACTAAATCATAAATATTGACCGTTTCCCATTTTCCATTATAATACTGAGCATTAATCGCTTGATTTCCAAGAATTCTAACATTTTTTTTCACAGGATTTAATTCATATTGAACAACATTATCTTTATCTAAATAATAAACTTTTCCATCCACAATTCCATGAATATAAGTATTTTGTGAAACCATTTGTGGAAAATCTAATGTTGTAAAATTAGTTGTAGTAACATCAACTGCAATTGCCTGTTGAAAATCAAAAACACGATCTGACTGATAAGATGGTACAACATAATACTTTCCAACTAATACTCCGTGCGTATTTTCGTATTTATCCCAATTTAATAGCGGAATATTTTTAGCTTCCTTAGAAGAAAATACCTCAATTCCTTGATAATTCCAAACAATCACACGATCCCTTTCTGAAATATTACTTAAAAATCCAGTAGATTGAACTGCAAGCGTACCTTCCAATGATTCACTCTCCCAAGAAGTAGAGGAATAAGAACTATTTTTTAAGGAAGTGACAAATTCTTGAACAGAAGGATCCTCTTTTAAAGACTGATAACTATATAACACACCATCCCTACTACATTCAATATTATGTGAAGTACTTTCTTTGGCTAAAATGGGATAAATACATACTAAATTATCTTTTTTCATCATTTTTATATCTGAAAGAATCTTTCTTCCCTTTTGAAAAAGATTAGGAAATACATAATAGAATTGATCCTTACCTAAAGAAATTTCTAAATAATACTGATCATTTAAACGTTTTTGATAGTTTTCTTTAATTTGAAAAGTGGTATCTCCAGTTACAAAATCATAGACAATTTCATGACTTTCTTTAAAATAAGTCACAATCCATTGTCCAGCAAAAAATAGAATCATCAATAACATACTTACTGATATAACTCTTCCTACCATCTTCATAACTTCACTTCCTCTCGTTCTATTCTAATATTATTGTACCCATATTTTTTTAATAAGTAAATATTTTTTAAAACCGAAAAAAGAGAATTTTTACATCTCTCTTTTTGAAATTTGTGTTTTATTTTTCATACAAGTAGCCACCATTTTTTCAATTTCTGGTAAGGCTCTTTTATCAAGATTTGATAAAGTAATAAACTCTTTGGCCGTATCAATATGAACTTTTCCCCAAATAACACCAGACAAAACTTTTAAATCATTAAATAAATCTGGAGTAATAGAATCAAAAAAGTATCCAAATATTACTCTTTTTCTTCCAATAATAATCCTTCGATTAGTTAAAGCAATGACCGCTGTTGATAAAATATCAATTGGATTATTATTCTTTTGAGCAGTAAATACATATAAAACCTTTTCATTACTATCTAAATATTTTTCAATAATTTTTGAATTCTTTTTGAGTCGCCATGAAATTGTCATCGGATATTTCTTTTTAAATTCTAATGCACGTTCATAAATACTTGCCATAGACTCCTCCTTAGTCAATGATTTGATATTGTTTTAATAGGGCTGTTACTTCACTAGTTGTCCTTCCACCCACTAATACATCTACTACTTTTCCCTGATCTACTACGATAAATGTTGGCGTTCCAAATGCTTGTAACTCCTCATGAAGACTTCTAAGCTCAGAATCCTCATCACTCGTTAATAAATTTAAATCCATGTATCCAATTTCAACATGATACTTATAAACAAGTGCTTTTAAAATCGGTTTTTGTTCCATACACCAATGGCAAGACTCAGTACCAAGCATGATTAACTTTTTCTCTCCGTTTTCCAAAATACCCTTTAAATCATTCATTGTAACGGAAGTTAATTCAGATTGTTCATCTTCATTTAAAACTTCCCCTTCTTCTAGTAAGGTTGTTTGATTTGCTTGTTGCTTGATAGGTTCCTTGTCCTTACTACGGTCCCCTATATTTTCAGATACAAAGTAAGTGATACCAAAAAATACTAAAACACCTAAAACAATAATCGCCCATGTTTTTACTTTTTCAATCTGTTCTTTTGTAAATTTCATAATTTCCTCCATTCTTGATACTCTCACATTAAAAATTATAACATACTTTCTACAAATTTCGCAATATTTTCAAGGATTTCGTTAATATATTTGAATATTTCAGCTAATGCATAATCTATTAGGTCTTGAAGCCAATTCTTCTTTTTTTTCTGACTCGTCTTTTTATTTTCTTTTTTAGAAGTTGTTTTCTTGGGAGTTTCTTTCCTTTCTTGCTTCGTATCTTCTATTGACCAAATACCCTTTTCTTCTGCTTTTACCTTTGCTTCTACTTCTTGAAGACGAGTAGTATACTCATAATCACCATATAAATAAGCAACCTTCGCATAACCTAATTCAATCAATTTTTCTTGAAGAAGAACGCCATCTACAAATACCCATGCAAGTCTTCTTCCATACTTATCTTCTTTGTCAGAATCATTATCATATTCTAAACGAATCTCTTTAGCATTTTTTAAACTTTCACAAGTATAATTACTTGCCTCCTTACCAAATGCTTCTACTTTCTTAGTGGGATGTACAGTCTCAGGTGTATCGATTGCTAAAAAACGTGTTTTTAAAGAATTTCCATTTTCATCTTGAAACCTTGCAGTATCTCCATCAATACATTTTTCTAAAGTAACCGTTTCACTTTCTTGAATTCCTAAAGCAAAAGTTCCAATTGGTAACATAACCCATACACAAAGTAAAATAATACCAATATTCATTTTTTTCTTCATTATGACACCTCCTAAAGATATTTCCAAACTTCTACGACTCGTTTTCCTTTTTTTGTTTGTGTAGCTTCTTGCATAATTCGAAATTTTCCAACATGTCGAATAGAAAGTACATCATTCTCCCTCAATTCTATATCCCTTCGACTCACCTCATGATAATTAAAAAGAACATCTCCTCGTCTTAATAATTCAAGACTTATTGCCCTACTCTTTTTAGAAAGAATACTTACTATGTGATCGATACGATAACTACTAATTGTGATATAGAAAACATGATAATGATTTTTCTTTAAATCAATAGACTCAACTTTCTCTAAAGAAATGATTTGATTTTTAATTTTGTACAGATGTTCTTCTAAAAAAGCATTCATTCTAGTTAAGTTTGTCAAATAAAAGTACCCATCTTCTACAAAAATATCTCCAATGAGTCCATGTTCATAACCAATAGAAAATAGTGCTCCTAAAATATCTGAATGCTTGATTTCCTCTTGAAAACTTCCTCGATAAACTGTAACTACAGAAGAATGATTCCCAAACACAATAACCCTTTCTTCACACATTGGATTTAATTTCACTACCTGATATTTAATATGACGATTTTCTAGTTCTTTCTCAACCAAAGAAAACTCATAAGGATTTAAAAAATTACTAGATTGAGTTTTACCAGTACGTTCGAATTGAACAGACTTTTCTAAAATACTCGCAATTAATATTTTTTCACATTTCTTATAACCATCCCATATTCTCATTTCCCTTTTCTTCATATCTTCCCCCTATCATTATAACTTATTTTTTATCAAATCTTAAGTATTTTTGTCAAATCTTATCCTAAGTTGTCTAGATTTGTTTCTACTAGATAGAAAAACAAGTGAATATACTGAGTTAGAAAGGATGGTCCTGATGGAAAAAGTAAAGATTGGTATACCAAAAGCATTACTATTCTATAGATATGGAGAATTATGGGTCAATTTCTTCGAAAATTTAGGGCTCGATATCATAATTAGTCCAAATACCAACTTAGAGATTTTAGAAAACGGAAAACGATTTACAGAGGATGAAGCATGCTTATCTTTAAAAATTTATATGGGACATGTTCATTATTTATTAGATAAATGTGATTATATCTTAGTTCCTAGAATTGCTTGCTTAAAGCATAATGAAAAAATGTGTACAAACTTTAATGCCTTATATGATTTAGTAAGAAATACATTTAAAAAACGAATCGTTCATTATAATATTGATGTAGATAAAAAAGAAGATGAATTTTATGCATTTATTACAATGGGACTTGATTTAGGTTTTCGATATCGTGAAGTTGTAAAGGCCTATCACCAAGCGAAAAAAATGGAAACAATGATGGTAGAAAGAAGAATTAGTAAGCAACAAGTAGACCTTGCAAACTCAAAAAAAGTCAAAGTATTACTTGCAGGACATCCTTATAATTTACACGATGATTTTATTGGAAAAGTAATTCAAAAATTATTAGAAGAAGATCAAGTAGATATTGTTTACAGTGACTTATATCATGGAAAATATCTAGACCAAGAAGCAAAAAAAATCAGTAAACGAAATTACTGGACGTATAATAAAGAAATTCTAGGAGCCATTACTCATTATCAAGAAAGTGTAGATGGAATTATCCTAATTACAACATTTCCATGTGGACCAGATTCACTCACCAATGAAATGATTTTAAGAAATGTTCGTAAAAAACCAATCATTCAATTAATTATCGATGAAGCAACTGGAGAAGCAGGACTTGCGACTAGAATTGAAAGTTTTATAGACATCTTAAAAGAAAGGAGTGCAATTAGTGAAACCAGAAATAATTAGTTTTCCTCATTTAGGAGATTACTACGTCCCCATCCGGTTCTTATTAAGAAAATTAACCAATCATACAGTCACTGAATCCCCACCCATCACAAAAAAAACAATCGAACTTGGAACAAAGTTTTCACCAGAATTTGTCTGTATTCCATTTAAATATAATTTAGGAAACTTTATTGAGTCTTTGGAAAATGGGGCAACCATTATCATACAGGCAGGAGGGGGTTGTAGATATGGGTATTATGCAGAGGTTCAAGAAAAGATTCTAAAAGATTTAGGTTACAATTTTCAATTTTTATCTTTGATTAATGGAGACCATTTCACAGTGAAAGAAATCTATCGTACGTTTAAAAAGTTAAATTCAAAAGTTTCTTTTTTTAAATTTGCTTATTACTCTCTACTTACAATTTTTATGATTCGTCTAATGGACAATCAAGATGAACTCATTCGTTCTAGAATTGGCTTCGAAGTAGAAAGTGGCAGTTTTGAGAAATTAAAAAAGAAGATGCTAAAAGAGTTTGAATCCTGTAAAGGTTATACTTCTTTATTTAAGACTTATAAAAAATATAGGAAAGAATTTCTAGATTTAAAAATTGAAAAACCAAAAGATTGTATGAGAGTTGGTATCATTGGAGAATTATACACTTCAATGGAACCTTATTCTAGTTATTTTATTGAAAAAGAACTTGCGAAAATGAAAATTGAGGTCAAGCGATTTACAAATGTTAGTTACTTACTCTATGAAAAGAAAAGAGAAACAAAGAAGATGCTTAAAAAAATTCCTGAATATTGTGCTTACAAAATTGGTGCAGATGGCATGGATAATGTCTATAGAACCAAGTATTTAATCGATGAAGGATATGATGGCGTCATTCATATTAAGCCGTTTGGTTGTACTCCAGAAATTGGTGCGATTCCAATTATTAGGAAGGTATGTAATGATTATAAAATGCCTGTACTTTTTTTCTCTTTTGACAGTGAAACGAGTGATACGGGAATTAAAACAAGATTAGAAGCATTTTACGATATGTTACAAGAAAGGAAGAATCATTTATGAAAGGATATTTAGGAATCGATATCGGTTCTATTTCTACAAAAGGAGTTGTGATTGATGAAAAACAAAATATGATAGCCAGTGCATACCTTTGGACGAAAGGAAATCCGATAGAAGCAGTTAAGAAACTTCTATCAGAAATAGAAAAACAAATAAACAATAAAAAGTTAGAGATTGTAGGCGTTGGAACTACAGGTTCTGCCAGAAAATTAATCGGTAGTATGCTAGGAGCAAATGTAATCAAGAATGAAATTACTGCCCATGCAGTAGGAACATTATCGATTCATCCAGATGCAAGAACTATTTTTGAAATTGGTGGACAGGATTCTAAAATTATCCTTTTAGAAAACGGAATTGTCACAGACTATGCAATGAATACCCTCTGTGCTGCTGGAACAGGTTCTTTTCTTTCAAGTCAAGCAGAACGTTTGGGGGTAAAAGTAGAAGATTTTGGTAGGATTGCTTTAACCTCAAAACATCCTGCTAAAATTGCAGCACGTTGTACTGTGTTCGCAGAAAGTGACTTGGTACATAAAATGCAAATTGGATATTCGAAAGAAGATATTATCGCAGGTCTTTGTAAAAGTGTCGTTTCGAATTACTTAAACAATGTTGGAAAAGGTAAAAAGATCGAAGAACCAATTATTTTTCAAGGAGGAGTTAGTAAAAATATTGGTGTCAAAAAAGCATTTGAAGAAGAAACAAAAGCCGAAGTAAAAGTCGACACCAACGGACACTTAATGGGAGCATTAGGAGTTGCCATTCTCTCTTCTAGAAGGCCATCCATGAAACCATTTAATTTTAATATTACCGAAGAAGACTTTGAAACAAAAGGCATCGAATGTAAACGTTGTCCAAATCATTGTGAAATTATATGTGTAAGAAAAAATAAAGAATTAATTGATTCTTGGGGAAATCGTTGTGAAAATGGAATGATTCGAAAATAAAAATATGTGAAATAAAGCCACATATTTTTATTTTTTACTCTGTAATAATAGAAGAAATTTGATCTCTATATTCAGAAATTTTAGTTTTCATTTCCTCTAGTTCCACCTCTAAAGTTTCAATTTTATTTTGTAATCCACCAATTTCATCATCTTTTTCAGAAATTAATGCTTGGTATTCTTCTACACTAATACGATATTCATCGATCATATCCTGATAACGACTAATTTCTTCTTGATGAAATTGATTTTTATTTTCTTCCATCATTTTTTTATAATTTTCCTTCATTTTATCGATATTTTCTTGAGAAGCAAAAACAACAACATTAATTCTTTCTAACCTACCATAATTATAAAACTGTTTTTCCTTTAAAGAATCAAAAATAGCCTCTCTCATCCAAGGATTAAAAATGTGCGTTTTAGTATCAGTTAAAATATACAGATGATCATGACTATTTTCACTTGATAAATGATCCTGATAGGAAAAACTCACTTGATTAAAGTTCTGATAATATTCAACTTGAACCCTTACTTCACTTTCTAAATCTTCATCAGTTACATATTCTATATCATCGTAAGCACCTATAATATCAAAGGAAAAATTCTCTGTCATATCAAATTCTTCTTCTACAAAGCTCTTTTTATAAACATTAGTATCTGGAATCCCACTATGATAAGTAAAAGTAGAAAATTCGACTACGGAAATTCCAGTACCAATCCCTAGGGTAGTTAAAGATACTAAGAATAAAATACCAATTTGTTTGACAGACTGTTTACGACTCGTAATGATAGAAAATAAAATCTGAATCACTAAATAACATAAAACAAATCCACCAATGAGTAAACAAAGTACTCCTAGAAAAAAGGCACCTTGAAATATAAAGTAAAGAGTTAAAATAATGGCCACCACGATAAAGAAGAAAACAAATAGGAAAGGAAACAAAATTAAAGCACTACATACTTTAATAGAACATGATGCTAAAGTATTTAATACTTTTAAAATGACAGAAGTTTTCACCTCAGAATGAGCAGATGATTTTAAGAGTTCCTTTTCTCTTACACCTATATTCTCCATTTTTAATTCTGTTTCTTGTTTTCTGAAAGAACTCTTCTCGTCCTTAAAATTTTGAATGGATATATTCTCCCATCTTTCTAAGAAGAGAACCTTATAAAGATAATAAAAACATATTACAGAAAAAATTAGATAAGATATGGATAATATAAAATTCCAAATAGAACAAAGAACATTTCGAATATTCGGACGAAAACTCTCAAAGATGTTTGCCCCTAAGTCATAAATATAATCAACTGGAATACGAATCAAAAGAAGTACAAGAATTAAAACGAATAATCCAAATATATATTTTAATTTTTGAGAAAGCGATAACTTCCGAAAAATAGACGCACTTCGTGAAATTGTATCTAAGATTTCATCTATAAATTTACTAATGGTTACCTTCTCTTTTTCATCTCTTTTAATTTCTGTAATTTCATCATTCGTTAAATCATCCAAACTGCATTTAAATAATTTACAAATTGAAATTAGTTTATCCATTTCTGGATACGTTTGTCCAGACTCCCATTTCGATACTGCCTGTCTTGATACTTCCAACTGATCTGCGAGTTGCTCTTGAGACATTTTATTTTCTTTTCTAAGCATTTGTAATTTTTCACTAAATTTCATTTCTTTCACCTCGACCAATATCATATAATAAACTCGGTTGCATCTCTACCAATTTACGGTTGTTTTTTGTATAGTTTTGGTTGCATTCTATTAGAGCTTAAGAAAAAATAGGTTATTTCTAGCCTATACTTTGATTCGCATCATTGAATTCTCTTCCACTGCATCTGGAACATATATTTTTAATATTTCCTCAGGATGACAGGCTTTTTCTAATTCTTCCATAGCCTCATTATAAATTTTATCGATTGTAAAGACAAGAGTATTCCCACTTGGAGTAAAAATTTCAACTTCAGTACCAGGTTCAAAGTAATTTCTCTCAGAGATAGTTGCCAGACCTGTTTTTGAATCATATGACAAGATAAGTGCGAGAAAATCTTGATTAGATAATTCTTGTCTACCTGTATAATATTGATCAGTGTGATCTGCCTCATGTGTAAAATAATGGGTACTGGTTTCTCGATTCGCTACCCGTGCAAGTAATTTCTTTTGTCTTTCTAAAATTTCAGTTGTTAAAGTTCCTTCATAATAAGAATCAATAATTTTACGATAAGAAGAAAGAACCGTCGCTAAATAATAATGAGATCTCATCCTTCCCTCAATTTTTAAACTACGAACACCAATATCAATGAACTTTGAAATATAGTCTGCCATATTTAAATCCTTTGTTGCCATCGTAAATTTTTTTTCATTTTCACTATCGATGTCGAAAGCAAAACGACATACTTGACTACAACCCCCACGATTGGAATCACGATTCGTTAAATAGTTAGATAATGTGCATCTTCCACTATAAAAAGTACACATAGCCCCGTGAATGAAAATCTCAATATCAACACCTGTAGCAGAAATAATTTCTGAAATTTCTGAAATAGATAACTCACGGGCTAAAACTACTCGATCTACCCCTTCTTTTTTCCAAAAACGAACACTTTCTAAATTAGTAGTAGATGCTTGAGTACTCACATGTACTTCCACATTTTTAAAATTACTTTTAATGTATTGAATAATAAATGGATCACTGACAATAAAAGCATCAATTCCTGCTTCATATACCAATTTTAAATAATCATAGACCCCTTCTAAATCTTCATTATGAAAAACAATGTTCGCTGTAATATATACTTTTTTACCTAAAGCATGGGCAAAATCACATGCTTCTTTAATTTCTTCAATACTAAAATTTGTTGCATTTGCTCTTAGGCTATACTCCCGTCCCCCAATATACACTGCATCTGCACCATAAAGAAGAGCAATTTTTAAACGAGATAAGTCTCCTGCAGGAGATAATAATTCAATTTTTTGATTCATAAATTTTTACTTCTTTCTGACTTGTTACTTGATCTAAAGATTCATTTTTCTCATAGACATCTAAAATATCTTCTACCTCATAGGTCTCTTTTCTCCCCAAGTTTTCTAATAAATAACCTATAAAATTTTCTTCTTCAAGAACTCTAAATTCGCCATAAACACGAATAGGATTTTTATTCTCTTGTTCCTCTTTTCCAGCATAATCAAAAGAAATCATTTCCCAACCATCACTAAGGCGAATATAAGATGTTTGATATTGAAAAGCATAACGCTTACTAGGAGAAACCAATGTATCCTTTACATAGACATACATTAATTCCTGAAACTGATTTCCAAAATCATCTTCTAAAGTCACAATTTTTAAACAATCCATTGCCTCTTTATAAGAAAGAGAACCTATCATTTTTTGATTTTCTGTATCATAAGATAAATCAGTAATTACTTCAATCTTGTTTTCATTATCGTCCACATATTTATTTACCAGAAAAATAGATAACCCACTTAATAATACACTGGTACCAATTAATTTTAAATTCCAAATTGTTTCTTTTTTCATACTGACCCCCGTTTTACTTTATAGATTGTTTTTTTATAAAAGAAATTTGTAAAATCCCCAATCAAAGAAATAGATTGATTAATCTTTTTTTCTCTTTCTAATGGAGTATCCTTAGAAAAAGTGTTCCTAATTTCTTGATAAAGTTTTAATAATTCCAGACCCTTTGAATCATTTAAAAAAGTCATATCTAAAATAGCAAATTCAAATCCTTCCTCTAGTAATTTATATAAAACTTTAGTACCATTCATTGGTTTTCCAAATAAAATCGAAGTACCTGCATGATTTTCACGGATGAGAAATGTATCGTCTGATTTTTCGGTCAATGTATAAACTTCTTTATTAGGTATTTCTTCTATATCTTTAAAGTAATTTTCAACTAGTTTTCTTCTCGAATGAGACATGATAGGATACCCGAGAATTTGAGGAATCAATTTCATTTTCGTATGCTTCTTGATTTCTAAAATCTCTTCTAGTGTAATTTCGTTTGCAGTAATTCCATATTCCACACCTTGATTTAAGTAATAATTACATGTTTGATAATTGGTTACCATATGTGTTTGATGCCACACAAGAGAAAGATGCAAGTTTCTTCTTTGAACAATACTAAGAATTGATAAATCATAGAATAAGATTCCACAAATCGAAGTATTTGACAACTGTTCTAATATCTCTTCTAAGATACTTAACTCCTCATTTCGGATATTCTTATTTAAAGAAACAAAGATAGAATACTTTTTAGAAAATTCTATGATTTTTTCTAGAGAAATTTCAGGACAATTTACAGAATAGTTTTTAAGCCCAAAAATAAAAGCATCTGCACCATTTTCCTGGTAGATTTCTAAATCAATATTCTCGTTTGGAACAATCAAATACTTCATAGTATCTCCCCTTATTGAATGGCACTAGTATAACATGTTTTTACCGACTTTTCAATGACAAAAAAGAAGAGTCAAAAAAAGGACAACAAATAACAATAATTGTCCCTTCTTACTCTTCATGAGTGCTATTAAATCTTTTCAAGCCATGAGTCACTACTTCTTAATGGCAACCGCAATCCCATCTCCAATGGTCATAAATTTCACTTCGTAATTCTCATTATTTTTTAAGAATTCTTCATAATCTTTAATTTTTCGAACTAATCCTCGAAGATTCCTGCTCATAGATTCTTCTTCTTGATTCACTAATCCATGAAAATCCATATTATCTGTAATAATCGCTCCATGTTCTACCAAATTTCTTTCAAATTTTTCAAAAAAATGAATATTTTGTCCTTTGGCAGCATCTAAAAAAATCAAATCAAACATACCATCCATTTCTACATCTAACGCATCATTAAAAACTAGAGTAATTCTATCTTCTAAATCAAGTTTCTTTACATTTTTAACGGCATCCATATATCGTTCTTGATCTCTTTCAATCGTGGTAATTTTTATATCTGGATTAGATAGTGCCATCATAATAGCAGAATATCCAATAGCTGTACCAACTTCTAATACATTCTTTACTTGGTGTTCTTCAATGAATCTAGTTAAAAAATCAATCCCTTGATCTACCATAATGGGAACTTTATGATCTAGTGCATACTGCTTAATATTTCTAATTTCACTATATATATTTTCGTTCATGATAATAATTAAAATCCTCCATTTACTTTTTTCAGTTCTTCCTTTTTTAATTCAAAGTCGCTTGATTTTTCATAATAGAATGTCTCTAACGTTTGAATATTAGCAATAAAGTATAAATAAGGTGTTGCTTCTGGCTTTAAAGTAGCCTCCAAACTTGTCCTAGAAATTGTACAAATTGGTCCAATCGGAAGTTTCCCATTCATCGTTCCATCCGTTACCCTTGTATTATATGGATTTTGTGTATGATACTGAGCATCTGTCAATCTTTGCTTTGGATCATCTATTTGAAATGCATATCTCGTAGTTACATCACTACCTAAAGGCCAACCTGCCTGTAAACGATTATAGAAAACACTTGCTACTTTGCCACGATCCGAAACCTTTGCACTCTCTTTTTCAACCATAGATGCTAAAGATAAAAGTTGATGGATAGAATAACTATTCTTTTCGATATCCTCTTTATAGGAAACTAAAACTTTATCCATTTCATTTAACATTTTCTCAAAAATATACTCTATACTTACTTCATCATTTGTTAAAATGTACGTTTCAGGAAATAAATATCCCTCTAATCCATAATAGATTCCTTCTTGTAAAATAGAATTATCAATAAACCAATACTTTTCAATTAATGCTTTTAAATAAGTCGAATCATTTGCCTTTTTTAAAACATCCTCATAACTATTTTTTGTCTTTTCACTAATAACTGTTGCAATCTGCCTCATATTAATCCCTTCTTGGAATGTAATTTTAATTTCATTCGGATTTTTAGTACTACCCTTTCGTAACACACGAACCAAATCCTCTGTACTCATACTTTTAGACAAATCATAATATCCTGCCTTCATATCAGCAATTTTAAATAATTTTACATACAAAAGAAAGAAGTTTTCATCACGAATTAATTTGTTTTCCTTTAATATCTTTGCTATTTTACTTCTAGAAGAATTCGTAGGGATTTCTACTTCAATTGTTTTTGTATCCTTACCAATTGGACTTAACATATATTTATAAATTCCACATAATCCAATCACCATGACCGTGATTAAAACTACAACTGCTAAAGCGATATTTCTAAATACTTTCATACTTCGCCACCCACTTAAAAAAAGAGCAAAATTATTGCTCAGCTCCTTCAGGATTCTCTTGCAGTTTACTACGAACCTCTTCTTGAATAGCCTCTAAAATGGTTTCTACTACCTTCCATTCTTTCTCAGTTTCAATTGGCTCAAAACCTGCATTTAAATCATCTGGATGATAAATAGCTGCATAGGCTTTAATACTTCCATCTTCTTCATAAGTATTGTCTGTATAAGCAATATAGCTTTTTCCTGTTTCTTCACTATCAAATGTAAATAATACGTTACAAGTAATTTCCTTTCCATCCTCAGTAACCATTTTAAATGTATTCTCTTTCATAAATCTCTTTCCCTTCTATCTAGATAGCTTTGCAGAATAATGGTTGCTGCCAAACTATCAATTACTTTTTTTCTTTTTTTTCTACTAGTATCGTTTGAGATCAGTAAATTCTCAGCTTGCTTAGTCGTCAGTCTTTCATCTTGTAGATGAACCCTTAAACCAGTTTTGTCTTCTAACATCGTTTTAAACTTTAAGCAAATCTCTCCACGTTCACCTACCGAATTATCCATGTTCTTTGGAAATCCAAGAACTAATTCTTTAATATTCTTTTCCCCAATTTCCTTTATAATTTGAGGAATCAGACTTTCATAATCTTCAGTATGATGTAAAATTTTATAACTGGTTGCAATCATTCCTAACTCATCAGAAATAGCAAGGCCTAACGTTCTAGTACCTAAATCTAATCCTAAATATCTCATTCATCTAAACCTTTTCTCAGAAGAAGCTCAATAATCTTACTACGATCAATACTAGATATTTTCTTTCTTGCATCTTTATAAGAAGAAATATAGCCAGGATCTCCACTCATCAAGTAACCTGTAATCTGTTTAATGGGTTGATATCCTTTTTCTTTCAGTGCTTCTGTTACTTCTTTTAGAATACTTTCCGTAAGTGCAACATCTAATTCTCCTAAATCATACAAATGAGTTTTTGAATCCATTCTATATCACCTCATTCTAATGATATTTTATCATTCTTTTTTTAGATTCGCAAGGAAAAGGCAATCAAATTTTAAAGACCCATTATCTAGGGATGATAATTCCCATATAAATCATAAAACCTGTAAATAATATCGATACAATCCATCCATTTACCTTTTCAAAAGATGTACTTTTATATTTCACTCCTAAAGCAACCATAATTAAGGCACCACTAATTAATCCACCAATATGTGCGAAATTATCAATTCCACTTCCAAAGAAGCCAATCGCTAAATTTAAAATAATCAGTGGAATAATTTGACTCTTTAATACATTTCCTAAATATACTCGATAATGATATCCAAAATAAAGCATACTTCCCAAGAGCCCAAAAATAGCACCAGATGCACCTACACTTGCCCCTTGATTAAATGTAATAGAAGTTAAGCTCGCAAGAATTGCCGAAAAGAAGTACACAAATAGGTACTTTCCCCTCCCTATAAAACTTTCCATCTGACTTCCAATAATATAAAGTGCATAACAGTTAAATAGTAAGTGGAAAACATCTGCATGTAAGAAGGCTCCAGTTAATAAACGATAATATTCTCTATTACGAATAAATGGACCATAAACTGCAAATTCTTGGATAGAGTCCTCATATACTCCAAAGATAATACTTCCAAAGAAGATAAGCATATTCATAATAATTAAAATAGTTGTAACAATTGGTTGTTTCTTTCGAAAAACTTCTTCTGCTTTCTCTGCCTCTGTCTTATTTTTAGAATTAATATCATTTGTAATCTTAATAAATAATTGTAATCCTTTTTCACTAAATTTTAATTTATTCTTAATATCAGGAAATACTTGTTCTACAAACTGATAATTCTTTAAATCTTGTTCATCATATAAATACATACAATCCATATTTTTAACGGATTCTAAATGTGCATTATCTCCTAGATCTGTATAAATCGTTAAAACATTCATTTTGAACGAAAATGTTTTTTTCTTTATTTTATTAACAATCCTACCAGTTTTAAAAGAGTCGAAATTTAACTGTTCATCATTATGAATATGATTCGATACAATACGAATAATTTTATATTGATCATCCATATTTTCTAACCATATTTCATTATCAACTCCCTGTAATAAAATTGGATTGTAATTTCTTTCTGTAATGAAATAATGAAGAAGTTTCATAATTATTTGATCTTTTCTACTTAAAGATTCTTCCACATTTTTCCCTCCTTGTTATTAGTGTCATTATACATTATTTTCTTGTTCAAGTCTATCTAATTCTTTTAAATAATTCGCAAACTCTTCTGGTAATTCTACTTCTATTTTTATTTCTTTTTTTGTATGTGGGTGAATAAATTTTATTTTTTTAGAATGTAAGAATTGTCCAAAAGAACTTACCTTTTTATGTTTTCCATAGACAGGATCATTATAAATTGGATATCCAATATAATTCATATGTACTCGAATTTGATGAGTTCTGCCAGTATCTAATACACATTCAATTAGTGTTTTATTTGAATTTTTATATCTTTTTAGTACTTTAAAATGGGTAATTGCATCTTTACTATTTTGATCAGTGACTTTCATTTTTTGACGATTTTCTGGATCTCTTCCAATGGGTGCATCGATGGTTCCTGTTTCATGTGGAATAATTCCTTCAACTAAAGCATAGTAAACTCTTTGAACTTCTTTATTTTTAATCATTTCACTTAATTTTTCATGTACTTCATCATTTTTCGCAACTACTAAAACTCCACTGGTATCTTTATCAATTCTATGTACAATTCCTGGGCGAAATGATTCCCCCCCTTCGATGTTTCCTCTTCCTAATAGGGCATTCACCAAAGTTTTTGAATAATTTCCAGGAGCTGGATGTACTACCATTCCACTTTCTTTATTAACAACCAGTAAATACTCATCTTCATATGGAATATCTAAAGGAATATCTTCTCCTTCAATATGAATTTCGAAGGAAATATCACTAGGAAAATCGATTGTGTCCCCAATTTTCACTAAATAACTAGAGGATACATTCTTCCTATTGACAAATACTCTTTTTTCCTTAATTAACTTTTGCATTTTACTACGACTAAAATCACAAACATCACTTAAATATTGATCAAGCCGTATATTACTTCTTTCTACTTCTATTTTCATAGATTTCCCCCCTTAATATTTCAATGATAATTAGTGCCATTCCTACAACAATTGCAATATCTGCGAAATTAAATATAGGATAATGATAACTAAAAACTTGAATTCCTATATAGTCAATCACCCCATTTAAAAAAATACGATCCATTAGATTCCCTAATACTCCGCCTAGAATGAGTCCAAAATAAAGAACCTCTGTGAAATTAAATTTTTCTTTTTTATCAATATACCAAATAAATAATCCTAAAAATAAAACATTAATGATTACTAAACCATATGGAATTGATGAAAAAACACTCCATGCACCACCTGTATTTTTTACATAAGTGATATAAAAAAAATTAGGAATCGCATAAAAAACTTCATGAAGTACAAATTTAGATGCAATGAGATGTTTTAATAATTGATCTAAAAAGAAAACTACGAATGTTAAAGAAAATATTTTTTTCTTCACAAAATATCACCGCTAATAGTATAGCATAGTTCCTAGAAAAGTGCAGAAAAAATAGAATTTTTTTTAATACATGATATTATAAAATTACTAAGAAAAAGGCGAGGTGATTATGGATGGAAAGATCAAAATGTGTTATTTCAACTGCATGATATCTGATACAAAATAATGAAGTAATATTTCTAAAATTCAATAAAAAATGGGGAAATGTTTTTAATCCTCCTAGTGGAAAAGCAATCAAAGGAGAAAGTCCACTCGATTGTATTCTAAGAGAATATAAAGAAGAAACAGGACTTACTTTAATTGATCCAAAATTAAAAGGATATGCCTACTGGAATTACATGAATCAAGAGTATGGAATTATATTTTTCTATGTTGCACATGAATTTTTAGAGATTATCAAGGAAAGTGAGGAAGGAAAATTAGTTAAAATTCCAATAGAAGAAATTAAAAATATAGAACAATTTGATATGAATTTTAAATTTATTGATTTAGTTTTTGAGGATTGTGTATTTGAAGGAAATTTTAAACTAGATCAGGATTATAAAGTAAAACATTATCAAATTACAAAAATTTAAAAATACTAAGAAATTAAACCTTAGTATTTTTTCTTTTATAATAATATATACTGTAACCAAGGAAGTTTAGAGTAAGGATGATTACTGATAGCTTTCTAGTTGTTCTATTTAAGAATGTACCTGTATATTTTAAGGTATAAATGTCATCATTTGAAATTTCTGCCTGTAAAAGACCATATTCACTCATCTGAATAGGAACTTTTTTCCCCTTTTTTGAGGTTAATTGATATCCAGGATAATAAATTCTGGGAAGTTCTATTATAGAATCACCCTCTACATCAATCTGAACCACAAGATTTGGAACCTGATTTTCAAGAATTTTGTATTCCCCTTCTCCCTCTACAAAGGAAATCGTCTGCTTTTTCTTTTTCAAATAATCCGTATTTTGTTTGGCTACAATAGGAAGATATTCTTTCTGCCAACCCATCCCACCATTCCACCAAATATTATCTAACTGCATAATTTCTTCACTCGGAGAAGCAATCGCATGATAAGAAGAAATTAAAAAGATAAGAAGTAACAAAATAGATAATGGCTTTGAATTCCTACTTTTTAAGCAAAGTGGCGCAAATAAACTGACAATTAGCCCGACAAAAATCTCAAATCGCCATGGAAACTGGATCATCTGAAATATATTCGGTACCAACTTCCAAGGAAACAATTTAGTGGAAAGAAAAAAAGCAACAAATCCAAAAATCAAAAAGTTTTTTGTATATTTTGGAAAAGATATCTGTTTTCTTCTTACAAAAGTAACGAGCATTAACAATAAAAGGATAATTGGAAAATAAAACTTGATATCCGACTGAAGAGATGGAATGACATTCAAATACTCAAATGGATAGAGCGCTGTTTTAAAAATTCTTTTGGTCATCTCTCCAGATTCAAACACAACATAATCTACCAAAAGACGACTTTCAATCAAACTAGAAAGAAAAAAGGAAACAATACCAAGAACACTAATACTTGCGAGAAAAAAGGGAACTAAAAATTTCTTTTGAAATACTTGTTTTCTAGAAACCAAAAGAAAAACCAATAATAATAAGGTAAAGTAAATCATCAAAGTAAAATGAGATAATACTCCTCCCACATACCCAACTACGAATAATGGATAAAATTTTTTCACATTTCCTTCTAAAAGTTCATAGACAGAGGATAAGATCATTGGTAAAAAGGAATAAATGAAACATTCGGCTAAAGAATCGCGAACATAAATATCAGAAATATGATAAGGAAAAGACATATAAATCACAGATGAAAAAAAAGCAATTTTTTGACTTTTAGAAAGACGATAAGAAAGAAAATACATGGTAACGCCAGAGAAGAAAAGTAATAGAAGATGAACAAACCTAAAACTATCCAATACTGTGAAATGGATATGTGAAAGTACAAAAGATAAATACGCAGTCACTGTATGAGCAAGTGGTGGATAAAAAAGTCTAGTGCCATACCCTAATCCATAACCAATTTTATCCAAAATAGGACTAGTAAGAACTCGCCCTTCTAAAACTTGTTCTTCAATCGTTAAAACATTCGCAACATGAAATTTAGTATCGTGTCCTGCGTGATAAGAACGAATAAAAAATAGTACCATTACTAGAAAGGCAATGAAAAATAAACCAATAATATATAACAAATGGTTTTGTTTTGATTTCATAATTTCTCCTTTCTACTCCTAGAATAGAGTTAATCCTTCACGGTTGAATTTACAACAATATTTTCAAATTAGTTATAATTTTAGATTACCTTATTTAAATAATTATCATATATTTTATTCATTATTATTGGTATGTTACTAATAAATATTTTATATTGCCCTTCATGCGACATTTCTTTTGTTGAATCCGCCTCATTTGTTGGAAAATCTGATATTCCTTTAATTATTAATACATCTATATTATTCTTTTTACAAACATAGGCAATGCTTGCTGCTTCAGTATCACAAACAGTGATATTATTTTCTTTCAAAATTGTATAATCTTTCCACATAACTATTGGCTTATCTTGTGTAGCAATAATTCCAGTATGATATTCAATGTTCAATTTCGATAAATCTATTTCAACATTAAATTTTGTTTTAATTAATGGTTCTGTTTCTCTCACAGTACAATCTGTTTGAACTGCCAAATTAGGAAGAATAATATCGTACTGTTTATAATTGGTATCTATTCCAGCACAAGTTCCTAAAATGATCTATCATGTATTGTGCTGCTGCACTAGAAGATGTTTTTCTAACGTTACATCTATAAAAGATTACATCCTGATTATTTATTTTATAATTAAAATATTCTCCATAAGGATATTCGTTTATTTCATTAATACAATAGTATTTCTTTGTATTAAGCCATTCATTTTCTTCTGCTATACTTGTTCCAATCATATAACTTCCTCCAAAATATAATTATTAAACATAATATTATTTGTTTATAATTTTTAGAACAACAGAAGTATATAATCATTCTGTACATTCCTAAAAGGAATTTTACTACGAAACAGACAAATTGTATAGAAATTTTCCGTTGCTTTTATAGTATTTACAGTTGCAAATCCTATAATTCATGAAAAAAGGTATCCAAATTCTAAATTCAGATACCTAAAATTTATTTTTTAAGAAGATCTAACTTTTCTTTTTCTTCTTGTAATTTTTTACGGTCCATTTCAACAATATTAGCAGGTGCTTTATTTACATAGTTTTCATTTGCTAGTAACTTTTCCCTTCTTTCGATGGAGGCTTCTAGTTTTTTAATTTCTTCTTCCTTTTTAGATTCATCTTCTTTTTGACCTTCATAGTAGAAGGTAATATCAATTGTTTTTGATTGATAGTTTTTACTATTAAAATCAGAAACAGGACTGGTTACTATTTTCCCATCACTGATTTTTAATTGTGATTTATAAATGGATGCAATCTCCTCATTATCTATTTTCTTAATCTTAATAAATGCTTCTTTTGTAATATTGTTCGTAGCTTTTAAATTACGAATACTAACAATATCTTCAATTAACTTATCAACGAGTTCTTTTTCTTCTTGAAAATTGATATCTTCTACTTTGGGATAACTACTAATCATAATAGATTCAGCATCCTTGATTGGTAGCATATTGTAAATTTCTTCTGTCACATACGGCATAAATGGGTGTAGCATTTTTAAAATACTAGTTAATACTTTTAATAGAACACTCTTCGTTTTATCATCCATACTTGTTTTAGAAAGTTCAATATACCAATCACAATAATCTTCCCAAATAAAACTATAAAGTTCATTTCCTACATTATGGAATTCATACTTTTCCATATGATTTCTTACACTTTTTACTGTTTTATTTAACTTTTCCAATATCCATTGATCTTGGATTTTTAAGTTTTCTAACGTATAATTACTTTCCTTAAAGTCTTCTAAGTTCATAAGAACAAATCTTGATGCATTCCATAGTTTATTAATAAAGTTCCAAGTAGATTTTACTTTTTCTTCATCGTACCTTAAATCCATTCCAGGAGCAGAATTGGTCGTTAAGAAGAAACGAAGGGTATCTGCTCCATATTCTTCAATTACATCCATAGGATCAATTCCATTACCTAAAGACTTTGACATCTTTCTTCCTTGTTTATCACGAATCAGTCCATGAATTAAGCAGTCCTTAAATGGCCTTTTTTCAGTAAAATGAAGTCCCTGAAAGGTCATTCGGTTAACCCAGAATGGAATAATATCGTATCCTGTAACCAAACAATTATTAGAATAATAACGCTTTAAATCGGGCGTATTTTCTGGCCAGCCTAACGTACTAAATGGCCATAAAGCAGAACTAAACCAGGTATCTAGTACGTCACTATCCTGAACCCAACCTTCTCCCTCTGGTTCTTCATCGCCAACATAAACTTCGTCGTCTTTATACCAAGCAGGAATTCTATGTCCCCACCAAAGTTGGCGCGAAATACACCAATCATAAGTAATTTCCATCCAGTGATTCATTACTTTCTCAAAACGTTCAGGAACAAAGTTTACTTTTGTCTCTTTATCTTTTTGATTTTCTAATACTCGATCCGCTAAAGGTCTCATTTTTACAAACCATTGCTTTGATAAATATGGTTCTACAACACAGTCAGTTCTTTCACTATGACCTACACTATGAGTCATTGGTTCAACTTTAATTAGTAAGCCCTGTTCTTTTAAATCTTTTAGAAGTAATTCTCTACATGCTTCACGAGTCATCCCCTGATAAATTCCAGCATTCTTATTCATCGTTGCGTCTGGATTCATGACAACAATTCTTTCTAAGTTATGGCGGTTTCCTACTTCAAAATCGTTAGGGTCATGAGCAGGTGTAATTTTAACAACACCTGTTCCAAATTCTGGGTCAGCATGTTCGTCTCCAACAATCGGAATTAATTTATTGACAATCGGAAGAATCACATTTTTACCAATAAGGTCTTTATATCTATCATCTTTCGGATTAACAGCAACAGCAGTATCTCCAAATAGTGTTTCTGGACGAGTTGTTGCAACCTCTAGATAGTCACTTGTTCCTTCGATAAAATATTTTAAATGATAGAAAGCACCTTCTACATCTTTATAGATAACTTCCTCATTCGATAACGCTGTCATCGCTTCTGGATCCCAGTTAATAATTCTTTCTCCTCGATAAATTAAACCCTCATTATATAAATCGACAAATACTTTTCGAACTGCTTTCGATAATCCTTCATCTAGTGTGAATCTTTCTTTCGAATAATCTAGGGAAAGTCCAAGTTTTGCCCATTGAGAACGAATATTTTCTGAATATTCCCTTTTCCAATCCCAGGCTACTTTTAACCACTCTTCACGGTCCATCTCACGAGGTTTAATGCCTTGATCTTTTAATTTTTTATCTACTTTTGCTTGTGTTGCAATCCCTGCATGGTCCATTCCAGGAAGCCATAAAGCATCGTATCCATCCATTCTCTTATAACGAATGATAATATCTTGAAGGGTTGTATCCCAAGCATGTCCTAAATGAAGTTTTCCTGTAACATTAGGAGGTGGAATCACAATACAAAAAGGTTCCTTACTTTGATCCTTTCCTGCTTTAAAATATTCTTTTTCCTTCCACATTTCATATTTTTTTTCTTCTACTTGTTTATGATCATATTTTTTCTCTAACATAATTTCTCTCCCCATTCTAATTTTACTTAATACTTTGATTTTCCTTCATTAAAGGTAGTAATTCTTTCTAGTCACTTCTTCCATAATTCCACTTATTTTATGAATCCTATCCCAACTGATTTCTTCTTCCCTTTTTAGAGAAAAGCCATTTACTTCTATATATTTTTCTAATTCCATTTGATGACTATAAATATACATATATTGTCTATTGGTTACTTTTTCTGGTAAATAGAAAACAAACAAAGAAGCATCATCTTCTATTTTTACTACCATATGACCGAGTTCTGCAATACCAAAGAGATTCTTTTGATAGTCATATTCTTCAAAATGGAACCCTAACATATATGTATCAGAAAACTCTTATAAATATTTTGTATAACTTTCTCCTTGACGCACTTCTCTTTCAAAAATTTCTTGGAGAATTTCTTTCTCATTTGGAATGACAACTAATTTTCCTCTATAGCTCATTTTTTTCACCCACTCCTTGATTAATCCGATCAAAGCAAATCTCCCGAAGCTTTTTCCATAGTTTCTCACTATTCGGCATCACTTCTACAGTACTTAAAAATAAATCAAAGTTATCAGTACTAACTAAAATATCATAACTTTCATTAAAATTGATATCAAAAATAAAGGCAAGCATTTCAATCACACCATCACTTTTTTTTGTTATATATTTTCTATCAACTAAAACAGATTGTTCAAATTGTTTTAAAACATTTTCACTTACCTCGTTGACATCAAAAGTCATTGTATAATGAATGGCCACTTGTTTATAAATATCCACCTTATCCATATCACGAATCATCTTAACAAACAGTAGTTCTTTTTCTTTCAATTTTTGGAGCTCATACTTATTATGATAACGAATGGCTTTTTGAATGATAGAGTCATAAGTAACATCCTCTATAAAATCACGAATATGATCTTGTTCAAATAGATAGGTACAACTACAATCAGCATGATTACTATTTGCATCAGAATATGAATGATAATGTTTTAACTGCTCAAATCTACCAATGTCATGTAATAATCCAATAATTTTGGCTAATACAATTTCTTCTTTTGATAAATTTAATTGAAAAGCAAGTTCTGCCATCAATTCTGAAACTGCATAACTATGATGGTATTTTAGAGAGATATCCTTATCCTTTAAATCATAATTGCTAATATATTCTTCAAATGCCTCTCTACATTTTTCAAAATCCATAAAAAAAACTCCTCCTTACTATACTAGTTAAGGACGAGTGAACCCGCGGTACCACCTTAGTTTATTCTAAAAAGAATACCCTTCATTTACTTTAACGCATATCAATGCGGAAATTTCCTACTATCAGTTCAGAAATTCAACTCCATTGCTACATATTTATTTTCCACTATCTATTTTCACCAATCATAGACTCTCTAAAAATATCCAATAAATACCTCAATTTCAACGTTTTTCTTATTCGATTATATATTAGATTTTGGAAATTGTAAACATTTTTTCTTTTGAAAGTACGAAATAGAAAGAGATTTTAATTTCTCTAAGGGAATTTCTTCCGCAGGATTAAATTCAATAGGAAGCATTCTTGATGCAAAGTCTCCCTGCAAGCATCTTCCATCTATAAAATCATATAAACTCATAAAACTACCATTTTCAAACTGAATAAATGTAGTCTCAAATTCCATGAGCGATTTCATAATTTCCTCCATGATATTTTCCATAAGATCTTTAGAATGCCTTCTTTTTGAAGTTTGATACATACAGATTTTTCCACGATATAGTTTTGTAATTCCAAACATAGATACATCTTGTTGTTCTAAAATCTGATACTTACGGTAAGCAATTCTTAAAGACTTCAAATTAGCATTTTTAAAATCAAAATTTCTATCATAAGGAAATTTTTGAAAGGTCGTAATATCAATAAACTCTTGATTGGACTCATGAATCGGAATTTCTCTACCTAAAGTGAAAACATGCCCTTTCAATGCTTCTAACTCAAAAAAGTGATTAGAAACTTCTAAAACAGCAATATTTTTTCTTTTTAGAGAAAGTCTATAATCACCTACAAGTTCATTAAATTCTACTTTTTGAGTATCTACTAAATATAATAAATGAGGATTTAAAAATATATTTTTCATAATTATCATGCCCACTATAAAAAGAACTCTAAATCATACACGTGATTTAAACTTTTTCTTTTCTTCTTCAAAATAAGGAATAGAAATTTCTTTTAATCCCTCTAATGGAATTTCTTCTATAAATCCAAACTCTAAACTTTGGCTTTTGATATCCCAAAATGTCAAAGCAGAATCTAGACCCTTTCCCATTAGAAAACTTCTTAAAGTCATCATCCTATTTCCCTCGAATTGAAGTAAATAGGTATCTATTTTAGGAAATGATGCACCAAATTCACAAATCGCAAATTTTTTAAAACTAGAAGAATCTTGAATAGAAATCGTTCCATGAGATAATCCTTGAATTCCAAATATAGATAAATCCCCTACATTCATAATCTGATGTTTACGATAGGCACTTCGAATAGAATCCAAATTGGCATGTTCAAAATCAAACCCAAGTTCAAAAGGAAACTTCTGAAATGTAGTAATATCTATAAATTCTTTATTGGATTCTCGAATAGGAATCTCTTTTTCCAAAAGAAGTCCATGTCCCTTAATTCGTTCTAACTCAAAAAAATGATTAGAGACTTCCATAACTGCGACGTTTTTCCTATTAGGATAAATCTGAATTTTAGGATACTCAATCACACCACTACACTCGATTCTTTGTGTATTTACTAAGTATAATAAATACGGACTCAAAATTAAATTTCTCATATGAATCACCTACGGTCACCTATTATAAAAAGAAATGTTTGTTTTGTCAACAACTAAAATCTTTTTCATATATTATAACAGGTGAAGTGCGATGTTTCAAAAAAAGAAACCTGGGCAACATGGATTCTTCTGTTGTTGTCAAGGATGTAAAACAAAAAGAAAAACAAGCCTGTTTTATATGGGATTTTTACTTGCCTTTCTAATTATCTTAATCTATCAATGTATTTTTACAATTTTCATCGTTACTAGATTTAATGCCTTTCTTTGTTTCTTATTTCTAATGGTCGTATTAATTGGATTTATTAGAATTATATTTTAAAAGACACCTACCTAGAACTATTTTCTCTAGGAGGTGTCTTTATTTTCCATTCCTCTAATTGTTCATGATAACGAGTAAAGACATGAATCATACGTATATTTTGTAATTCACTTTCTCCAAGTTCTATTTTCTCTGGTAGATGAATCAAGGAAAGAAAAAGAGAAAGTTCTTCTTTTCTTAATAAATATTTTGACTGATAAATCTCCAAAAAATCATGAAGTGTTGTCTCTCTCCAATTATTTCGATAAAAATTTTCTAAATCGTAAGCAGGTAAATTGATACGAGCATTCTCCCAACTAATTAAATATAAATCCCTATTTTCAATAAAATGTTCTTTCTTTAAATTCCCATGAGTCATCACATAACGCATCTTTTTATGCTCTTTCATTAAATCGTACCATTTTTCTATTTGAATCTTACTTTCAGTTAAATGAAAATAAATCAGTGATAAATTACGAATTAATAGATAATGACTAGGAGCCATATATTTTTCTGTTTCAATCATGTCTTGAAGATTATGATAATATTGAATTAAATAATCTTGTCTTCTACGAATTGTCTCAAATATTTCTTTAATGTTATCTAATTCTACAGTTTTATAAAAGGTTGTTTTTGTATGAAGAATACTGAGTAAATAAATAAAATCTTCTACTCGCTGCTCCTTAGGAACATCTGAGTCGTCAATATATGGATAAATCAAATAGCCTTCTTCCCTAATAGTAATAGGTCTAGGAAGATTATGAAAGTTTCTAGTTTCTAGATATTCATAAATTGTATGACTATCCCCTTTTTTTAAAACGTATCTTCCTGTTGGAGTACCAATAATATCTACATTTCTTTTCTTCTCTACACTCTTAGGAAATATTTGATATTTTTCTAATAATTCTTTTCTATTCATTAGAACATGGAATAATAATTTTACTTCCTGCTTGCACATTAGTTAAGTCATTATAAGCCGCAATTGATTCTCTTGAGGTCTGATATTTTTCAATAATAGATTCAATGGTATCTTGTTCTCTTACGATATATACATGATAGGTTACAAATGTTTCTTCTTGATTAATGGATGAGAAGATAGAAGAAACACTACTGTTTACTTTCTCTTCTACTACTTCAGTATCATTACTTTCTAAAGAAGATAAATCTACTGTTTCTTTTGGATTAATTTCTTCTAAAATTTCTACCTTTTTAGGCACTTGATCTAACTCCAAGAAAGAACTATTTCCATTTACCTCTTCTACTTCTTTAGAATCATTTCTCTCTTCCCCATTGATTTCTTCCACACTTTCCTCTTCGATAATATCATCCATTTCTTCTACTTTTATTTCCTCTGTCAAAGCTTCTGGAATTTCTTCTGTTTCTTCCTTTTCTTCCACTTGTGTAATTTCAAGCTCTACATTGACTTTTAAGTCTTCTTCATTAATAATTTCAAAATAGAAATCATGAATATGAATATCTGCAGACTGAATATCATACTTATCATCTACCTCAATGGTAAAAGGAAGCGTATAATGAAACTCTTCTTCTAACTGACTTGCCTCCGTCATCTTATAGGTACCATCTACTAAAATATCTCCTTCAATGGTATGTTCTTCTGTTACCTTTAATGTATGCTTAATTTCAATATCAGTAACCTCTGCAATCATTGTTTTAAAATGCACAGTTTTACTGAAAGGTATTATTTTTTTCATAAAATCCCTCTTTTCTATTTCACTATATGAAATAACACACAAAAAAAGACTAATTAAACAGCCTTTTTATTTTTTCTTTATGATGATTGAAGAGGAATCTAATAAACTCCTGACATCTTGACCGATGTCCATTTCTAATAACTGATTTAATAATATTTTTGCTTGACGTCTTGTTTTTCTATTTGTCCCAGAACGAATTTGTGAACAAAAAGTAACAACTAATAATGCTTTATGATAGGCTTCATTCTTATCTATTTTTTCTAGTAATTCTCGATTTTGATTACTACTAGGTAATGAATTACCAGAAGGATCTTTAAATACATCTGGAAATACATGAATTAAATAAAATATACTAGCAATTGCATGTTTTGGATTGATCCGAATACTACTCTCATCTGGATTAAATAAATAAGAAATGTAATAATAGTCATATTTAATATATTCAAGCAATTCACAAGTTTTATAAGTTCCACTAGGTAAACCATGAAGATCCGCCTCACGATTTCCCCAGTCTGTCCGAAGAGAAATAAAAGTATCTTTAGAGGTAGATAAATAAATATTAAAATAGTGAATGAAGTCATTCGCTAATTCTTTGATTTTATCACTGGGATAAGAAAAACGTGTACTTCCAATAATTTCACGTGCTTTCTCAAAAACAGAAGAATCTGAAATTAAAAAGTCATCATTGGTGGATAAGTTATATAAAACAGAATACCAAAATTCTTGCGACTCTTGATCACAAAACTGTTCTATAATTTCTTCTTTACTAAATTCAATCAATTGACTTTTAATCAAGCAATAATCTAATATTTCTAGGATCATTTTTCTTAACTCTTTTCTTTTTAAATAATACTTTATGAATATCTTGATAACGATCTACTAAAATAAAATCAATATCATTTTTTACTTCTTCTGGAACTTCATCTAAATCTTTTTCATTCATTCTTGGAATAAAAATAGTTTTCACTAAATTTCTATGGGCACCAATTACTTTTTCTTTGAGCCCACCAATCGGTAATATTTTCCCACGAAGAGTCATCTCACCTGTCATTGCAATATTGGTTGCCACTTTTTGATTGGTAAGTAAAGATAAAAGTGTAGTAGTAAGAGCAGACCCTGCACTAGGACCATCTTTGGGAATAGCTCCTTCTGGAACATGAATATGAATATCATTTTCTTCAAATTTTTGATAATCAAGATGGTACTTGTCAAAGTTGGATTTCAAATAATCAAAAGATAATTGAGCAGATTCTTTCATGACATCTCCAAGTTGTCCTGTCATAATAATTTTTCCACTTCCAGGAAACATGACGGCCTCAATTGGTAGAATATCTCCACCAAATGGAGTATAGGCAAGACCATTGACAACTCCTACTCTTTCAATAATATCATTTTCATTTAATAAATACTTCTTTTTGCCTAAATACTTTTCAATATTATAATCTGTAATATCAAATTCATCATTTTTCTTTTCCAATAGTTTCTTCTTTACAATTTTCCTTAAAATACTAGATAGATTCCTCTCTAAATCACGAACTCCTGCTTCCTTTGTATAATTTCTAATGATAGTTAAAATAACTTCATCACTGAATTTTACATGTTTTGTTTTTAAACCGTGTTCACGAATTACTTTTGGTAATAGATAATTCTTGGCAATATCTAACTTTTCATATTCCGTATAGGAAGAAAGTTCAATAATTTCTAAACGGTCTCTTAGTTCTGGTGGAATCTGTTCAAAATAATTAGCCGTTGTAATAAACATAACTTTACTAAGATCAAACTCTTCTTCAATATAGTGATCTGCAAATGTTTTATTTTGCTCTGGATCTAAAACCTCTAATAAAGCACTCGCAGGATCGCCCTTAATGTCTTTGGTCATTTTATCAATCTCATCGATAATAAAGACAGGATTTGCACTTCCTGCTTTCTTCATTCCTTGAATTACAAGACCAGGAGCTGCCCCTACATAAGTTCTACGATGACCAACGATTTCTGCTTCATCATTGATTCCTCCAACAGAAATTTTGGCACATTTCCGGTTCAAACTCTCCGCAATACTTTTGGCGAGAGAGGTTTTTCCAACTCCTGGAGGCCCCACTAGGCAAAGAATAGGGCTTTTTAAATCTTTGGTATTTTGCTTTACGGCAAGGTATTCAATAATTCTTTCCTTCACAATATCTAATCCATAGTGTGAATCATCTAAGACATCTTTAACTTTTCTTAAATCCTTATTATCTATCGTATATTTCTTCCATGGAAGCTCTAGTAACCAATCCACATAGTTTCGAATTACTCCCACTTCAGGAGAATTAGGGTTACTTGTTTCATATCGATTGATTTCTAATAGTAAGCGTGTTTTTACCTTTTCAGGACAATATAATTTTTTAGTTTTTTGGCGTAAATTCTCAATATCACTATCTTTATCGTTAATGTCTCCTAGTTCTTCCTTAATGACACGAATCTTTTCCCTTAAAACATACTCTTTTTGTGCCTGATCAATATCATGAGATAACTTTTCATCAATCTTCTTTTCAATTTCTAAAATTTGAATATCATCTTCAATATCTTCCATAATCATCATACTACGTTTTATCGCATCAACTGTACTGATATAGGAAAGTTGTCGTTGATAGAGTAATGGAAGAGAAGGTGCAATTAGATCTGTCATGGTATCTAAATTACTAACTCCCGCAAGTCGATCTAAAATATTATTTGTATAATCTGTTGTATCTACGTATGTCTCTAATACATTCATCATTTTTCGAATATGTGCAATCTCTTCTTTAGAATCAGGTACTACAATATCGATTTCATCAATTTCTGCTTGTAAAATATGATTTTCTTCAACATAGGAATTTACCTTTACTCTTCGAACACCATAAATAGAAATTCTCGTTTTTCCATTTGGCATATCAATTCTCATACGAATTTGTCCAATGACTGCAACATCTGGTAAGGTAGTAGCAGTAGTTTGATCTAATGGTAGTAAAGGATTTACTACTAGCAAATGACTATTAAACCCACCTTCTGATAAAGAAATCAACTGTTTTTCTTCTAAACTATCAAATTCTAAGCGTATTTCTGAAGATGGAAAAAGAACCATGCTATGAAGTAATAAGACGGGTAATTTTTTGAAATCCATGGTTCTTCACTTCCTTTAAAACTCTGTTTCTTATTATAACAGTTCGCATTAAAAATGCAATCGATTTATACACTTTTTTACAAATAAATATCTGGTAATTTTTAACTGTTTTAAAAATCAAAAAAGATGATTCAAAATTCTTAAGAATCATCTCCTATAAAACATATAAATCTATTCTTTTATAGGCTTCTATTATTAATCATTTCAACAATATTCCACCATTAATATTCACATTTTCGCCATTGATATAGTCTGCTTGTTCGCTTAATAAAAATAATACAAGATTTGCGGTATCCTCAACAGTACCCAAACGTTTACTAGGATTTTTTTCTGCAGTTGCCTTAATTTCCTCTTCTGAATAACTCTGCATTCCAAGTGGGGTTAACATAAGTGAAGGGCTTACCGTATTTACTTTAATATTATATTTTGATAACTCCAAAGCACAACATTTTGTAAGCATAATGCAGCCTCACATGTACAATAAGCAATAGAATCTTCTATTGGCCTAGTCCCTAATCTTGAAGCAATATTAATTACTCTTGGCATATTAGATTTTTCAGTAGTGAAATTGCATTTTTAATGCATTGCCACCTAGCAACTACGTGTACATTTAATTCATGTCTAAATTCGTGAATTGCTAAATCTTCAATAGATATACCTTATCATAAGCAGCACAGTTAACTAATCCATCGAGTTTTCCATATACCTCTGAAATTTTATGAAACATGGTATCTACTTCTTGTTCTTTTGATAAGTCACATTTGATTAGCAAAATATTTTCCTTATATTTAGATAACTCATCCATTGTCTCCTGAGCCATTGTTTCATTATGACCATAATTAATTACAACTTTAACATCATTTTCTAATAGTTATTTCGCAATTTGGCGCCCAATACCAGACGTTGAGCCCGTTACTAGGATAATCTTATCTTTAAAATTAATATTCATTTTACTCTCTCCTTTCATTCATTATATCATAAACAAAAGAAGCATGTTATTTATTTGCTTCTTTTAATACATCAATTGCTTTTCTCATTTCAAGATCATACTGAATCATTTCTTTTCCACCAAATTGTTGTTCAATTTCTGCTTCTTTCATACCATATTTTTCAGAAAGATCTTTTAATTCTGCTTTTACTTCCTCTTCTGTAATCTTAATACTTTCTAATTTTACAATTTCCTCTAACATTAAACGATATAATACATGTTGATATCCTTCTTTTTCCATTTGATTTCTTAAATCCTGTTCAGAACTATTTGTAAATTGATAATACATATCAAGATTAATTCCTTGCATTTCTAACTGATGAGAAAATCTATGAATCATATGGTCTAATTCATCTTCTACCATCTCTTCAGGGATATCTACTTCTACATTTTTAGAAACTGTTTCTAATAGTTGATCTACATATGCATTTTCTGCTTCCATTTCCTTATGAGTAGTTAAAGAGGATTTTATTTCTTCTTCAAGTTTTTCTTTTGTGTCTACCCCTTCCATTCCTAAATCATCAAAAAATTCTTTGTCTAACTCTCTTGCTTGTTTTTCCTTAATTTCATTGACTTTAACTTTGAATACTACTTCTTGACCCTTTAATTCTTCAGATGCATAATCGTCTGGAAATTTTAAATTTAAATCTTTTTCTTCTCCTGTTTTCATTCCAATCACTTGTTCTTCAAATCCAGGAATAAATGTATTACTTCCAATTTCTAAAGAGTAATTTTCCCCTTTTCCACCATCGAAAGCAACTCCATCTTTAAATCCTTCAAAATCAATAATTGCGACATTTCCTTTTTCTACTTTTCCTTTTTCTTTTGTTACTAATTCTGTATACTTTTCAAGTAAATGCCCCATTTCATGTTCAATTTCTTCTTTAGTAACTTTAACAACTGGTTTCTTAACTTTTAAACCTTTATATTTCTTTACATTTACTTCAGGAGCCGTAATAATTGTAAATAAGTACTCTACTCCTTTTGCATCGATAGACTTAATATCTACTCTTGGTTGAACAACTGGAACTATGTCTTTGTTTTCATCCATTGCCTTCTTAAATGCTGTTTGAAGTAAAGATTCTGCTGCATCAAAATACAAAGATTCCTTTCCATACTTCTTTTCAAATACATTTCTTGGACATTTTCCTTTTCTAAATCCATCAACAGTCACTGTTTTTACTTTCTTTTCAAAAGTTTTATCTAAGGCAGTTTCCCATTCCTTTCCTTCTACTTTTATAATAATTTCTTTACGGTTTTCACCCTTTTTGCTTTTTGCCATAATATTCCTCCAATACTTTTCTTATTATAACGAAATTCTTTCGTTGTTGCAAGAACTAAAGCAAATTTATTTTTTATTTGTACGATTCAATCAAAAAAAGAAAATATCCATTTGATACTTTCTACTTAATTTCTGTAATTTCAATTTTATAAGATCCATTAGGACTCTCTACTGTAATTACGTCTCCAACTTTATGATTCATAATTGCTTTGGCGATTGGCGATTCATTTGAAATTTTACCAGTAAATGGATCTGCTTCTTGAACACCTACAATTTTATATTCATCACCATCGTCGTCATCATCATCATCATCCACATACTTAATCGCAACTGTACTGCCAATTCCAACCTTTCCGTTAGAAACTTCTTCTATAATCTCATAATTTTCAAGCATTGTTTCAATTTTTTTAATTCTTCCTTCTAGAATTGCCTGTTCATTACGTGCTGCATCATAATCTGCGTTTTCACTCAAATCTCCAAGAGCACGTGCTTCCTTAATCGCTTGAATATTTGCTGGTCTTTTCACATTGATTAACTCATCTAACTCCTTTTTTAAGTCATTTAATCCTTCCTGTGTTAGATAAATTGGTTTTTTTCCGCTCATAATTTCACCTCTTTTAAAATCTTTCTACATGATACCATAAACTGATATCATTGTCAATCATTTTTTGTTAACACTTATATTTTTTTATTCTTCACCCTACCTATAGGATATGGTATGAGTTACAAAAGGTGTTTTCTTTCTTATTTTTTATTTGTTTTCGAATTTATGAATAGATTCCAAGAAATATTCATCTGTCATACCCGAAATATAATCGATTGCAATTCTCTTTGGATCAGTATTTTTTAAGTACTCAGGATGGGCATCCTTTAAATACACTTGATAAATATTACTTTTTTGATTATTCGTTTCAATATCATGCAAACATTGTTTATAAAGAAGATTCATTTTTTCTTCGTAGAAATCTAATTGCTCTTTCGTATTCGCTTTTAAATAGATATGTTTATAATTAAACTCCTTTAATTCAAAGAGTGCTTCATATACAGAACTACTCATTTTAATATAAGGCTTTCCTAGACTATTTTCGATGATATCTCGAATTAAAGTATCTACAATTTTACGGTTTTCTATTCCCAATACTTTTTGAATATTCTTTGGAATATCTTCTCTTTGAATGACACCAATTTCAATGGCGTCTTCAATGTCTCTTCCGATATAACCGATAATATCACTGATACGAACAACACATCCCTCTAAAGTCATTGGACGTACTTGCTTTAATATCTTCTCATTATTATAACAACTCTCATATTCCTCTAAGAATGATTCCTTCGTCTTTTCAACTGGATAATAAACATTGGATAGAAGTTCTCCATTATGGCAAAGAATTCCATCTAATACTTGAATGGTAAGATTACATCCTGTCTGATGATTTTCTAAATCTTTATATACTCTTACTCCTTGCACATTATGGGCAAATATTTCTCCTAATTCCCTTTTAGAAATCCGATTTAAAATTGCTTCTCCAACATGTCCAATGGGAGTATGACCAATATCGTGTCCTAAAGCAATAGCTTCAATTAAGTCCTCATTTAAGTTTAGAGATCTACCAATCGTCCTTGCAATCTTACTCACCAGTTGTACATGGACAATTCTCTTACTCAAGTGATCATTTCTGAAAAATGAAAATACCTGTGTCTTATTTAAATACCTTGTATAAGAAGGTGCATGAATAATCCGATCAGTATCGTGATAAAAGGAAGGACGAATCTCATCCTTTTTATCCTTTTCATCCTCTTCATACATCCGAATCGCCTGATTAGAAAAACAAGCATCTTGACTTAGAATTTCTTCTTTTTTTAGAAAATTATGTTTCACTTCATCTAACATTAATGTATTCATTTTGACTCCTATTCATTAAATTCAACTATTCTCTATGGAAATTTAAGAATTTTGTTTTCTTATTTTTTCTACTTCTTCACTTTCTAAATATTCATCATATGGAATTCTACGATCAATCACCCCATTTTTTGGTAATATTTCTATAATTCGATTCGCAATTGTCTCTATGAATTGATGGTCATGAGATGCGAATAATACTTCAGATGGATATTTAATTAATCCATTATTTAAAGAAGTAATGGTCTCTAAGTCCAAATGATTAGTAGGTTCATCTAATATTAACATATTACTTGCTTCTAGCATACATTTAGACAACATACACCGTGCTTTTTCCCCACCAGATAAGACAGGTACTTTTTTAAATACATCTTCTCCTGAAAACAACATTCTACCTAAAAATCCACGAAGAACGGTTTCATCGTCGATGTGATAATATTGTCCAATCCATTCCATGATAGTTTGATCTTTCTTGAAATATTCACTATTATCTTGTGGAAAATAACTTCTGGTAATGGTCTTTCCCCATTCCACTTCCCCACTATCTGGTTCTAATTCTCCCATTAAGATTTTAAAGAGTGTAGTTTTCGCGATATCATCACTACCAACAAAAGCAACTTTATCTCCCTTTAAAATAGAGAAAGATACATGATCTAATACCTTTCTTCCCTCAATGGTCTTAGTAAGATTCGAAACCGTTAAAATTTCCTTCCCACTGGCTTTTTCTGTCGTAAAGTCGATATATGGATATTTTCTAGAAGAAGGGACAATTTTCTCTAATTCAATTTTCTCTAACATTTTCTTTCGACTCGTTGCTTGTTTACTCTTAGAAGCATTGGCTGAAAACCTTGCGATAAAGTCTTGTAATTCTTTAATTTTATCTTCTTTCTTTTTATTAGATTCCTTCATTTGTTTTAATGCAAGCTGACTAGATTCATACCAAAAATCATAGTTTCCTACATATAATTTAATTTTACTATAATCAATATCGGCGATATGTGTACATACTTTATTTAAAAAGTGTCGATCATGACTGACTACAATCACTGTATTTTGATAATTAATTAAAAATTCCTCTAACCAACGGATAGCATCAATATCTAAATGATTGGTAGGTTCATCTAACAAGAGAATATCAGGATTTCCAAACAAAGCCTGGGCAAGTAATACTTTAACCTTGATTTTCGCTGGAACATCTTTCATTAAGTTGTAGTGAAGATCTACTGGAATCCCCAAATTGGAAAGTAATTCTCCTGCTTCACTCTCTGCTTCCCAGCCATTTAATTCCATAAAGTCTGCTTCTAACTCCGCAAGACGCATTCCATCTTCCTCTGTAAACTCAGTATGAGAATATAATTCTTCCTTTTCTTTACTAATTTGATAGAGTTTCTCATTTCCCATGATTACCGTTTCCATAATTGTATTTTCATCATATGCGTAATGATCTTGCTTTAATATCGATAAACGCTCATCTTTAGAAATAATAACTTCTCCACTACTCGTTTCTATTTCACCACTTAATAACTTTAAAAACGTACTCTTTCCAGCACCATTCGCTCCAATTAATCCATAACAATTCCCAGCTGTAAACTGAATATTTACATCTTCAAATAAGGTACGCTTACCAAAGCGTAAAGTTACATTTTTTGTCTGTATCATTTACTTACCTCCAAAACTACTCATCATTTTACTATATTTCAAGTATTTAGACAAGTGATTTTTCAAGAATTATTGTAGCCATATTATTTAGTCCCAAATGTGGAACTAATAAACTGATTTCTATAAAAATCAGTTAGATACACTCTTTCTAGTTTTTGTAGTTTTT
>CAJTXV010000011.1 GCA_910584255.1 uncultured Bacilli bacterium | reverse complement strand
ACATAAAAAAGACAAATAAGTAATTTCTTTTACCTATTTGTCAACAGTCTGAAACTAGAATATATTTCTAGTGATATTGCTGAGTTCGGACCTACGGTTAAAACGACTTCTCAAAAATATATTTTTGAACCAATTGTTATAAATGGGATAATAAAATATCAAGAAGTATTTACTGGCTTTATTGCAGGAGATAGTTCTGAATATTTTGATTTGCCATATGTAACTGATATGGAACAATTAACAGAGGTATTAGTAGATTATAGACAAGCAGAAGTTCCTAAACTTGGAATGCTACTAGTGCTAAATGAGGTGAATTCTCAAAAGGCTAGCTGTAATAATAAATACGATGCAAATGACTATCAAAAAAATTATAACGGAATTTAAGAATATATAAAAGATACTCTCCAAAATACAATATTTTACTAAAAAAAATTATAATATTTCTTGTTGTTTTTATCTATATTTTATATTGCTTTAACTTAAAATTAAAAAGTACGCATTTTTATAATGCGTTTTTTCTTGTAATAAAGGATAAAATGATGTTTTTTTTAAGCTGAAACTGTCAAAGTTGGTAGAATCTTTTCATATTAATTTTTTTAGAAATATAGAATTAAAATAAAAACAATTGTAAATTTAAAATGAAACCAAACTGTTATATAAGTCCCTCTTTTACATAGTGCTTCAATTTTTAGAAATCTATAAAAAGATTTCTTTTTTCTATTCACTATGGTATAATGAAATCATAATAGGGGTGGCAGAAAGATGCGAAAAGAAAAGGGGCAGGCCTTAATTGAGTTTGTATTAATATTACCGGTACTTTTGCTGATTCTTTTTGTAGTGATTGACTTTGGTCGCCTTTTTTATGAAAAAACAGAACTAGAAAGCAGGTTAGAAGAAAGTATTGAGGTGCTAAAGAAAAATAACAACTATGAGGAGGCTTTTCGTGTATTGAATGAGGGAAGGGAGAATGAAGCAACACTAGAAGTCAAAGAGGAAGGAACCTATATGAAAATAAAAACTACTTCCCATCTGTCTTTTTTTACACCAGGAATGGATAAAATTCTAGGAGAAAACCACATCAAGATAGAAAGAGTGATTCCATATGCTACAAAATAGACATTTAGATAACCGAGGACAGGTACTTGTTTTATTTCTCATTTTACTACCAGTTATTTTACTAGGGATTTACGCACTGTTTTCCCATTTTACATTAAAATATGAAGAAAAAAATCTAAAACACATCGCAGAAATTGCTTGTGTGTATTCATTGACTGGAAAAAGTGAAAAAGATGTAGAAAAATTAGTTTTAGAAAATGATCCAAATGCTGAAGTGGAAAAAATTGAGGGGGATTTAGAAAATAAATCTGTAACTTTAACAAAAAAAGTAGACACATTATTCTTAAATTATAAAACTACGGTTTTAACTTCTGTAGAATGTAGTAGATAGGAGGTATGTATGAAAAACGAAAGAGGAAAAATTATCACGATTACTTCTATGAAAGGTGGAATAGGGAAAAGCACTTTCTTATTAAATCTAGCAGGGATTTATCAAAGACTAGGAAAAAAAGTATTACTAATGGATCTTGATTTTAGTAATGGTGCCTTAGCACTCGCTCTAAACGTTACTCCCAAAAAGACAATTTACCATGTTTTAGATGATTTAATGCACAACCGGTTCCAAACAGTGGATGATTATATTTCTTCTTATAATGAATGGATAGATGTGATTCCTTGTCCAAAGGATCCAAGACAGACTACAAAAATAGAAATCCGCTATTTAGATACACTATTAGAAAGAGTTTCTTTTACATACGATGTGATTTTGGTAGACACAACGCATGGTTTTTCTAAAAACAATATTATAATTTATGATCATTCTGATCTATTAGTTTATTTAATGTCCAATGACTTAATGGATTTAAAAAATAGTAAAAATTTTATGGCGATTATGAAGGATATAGAGATGGAAAATTTCCGTGTTGTATTAAACGAGGGTTATATTCCAAGTGAAAACTATTTTAGTGATTTTGATATCCGCACGATGATTCATTGGAATATAGATTATACATTATCTACAAAATTTTATATAAAAAACTTAACAAAATATTTACTAGAAGGAGCAATTCCAACATTAGATGATAAAACTTGGGAGAAGAAGTATCAAAAAGATGCTGAATTCTTGTTTAAAATGGCAAATGATTTCATTGGAGAGGATGAGGAAGATGGCAAAGAAGACATTCACTGAAGAGTTTGAAATAGATACAACTATAAAAAAACCAATCACAATCATTAAAGACTATGAGATATTTAAAGATAAAGAGTTACTAGATCAATTAAGAGTTCAAATAATTCAAAATATTTTAGATAATAAAATCCCAGAAAATACGAACCATACAGATTATATCAATACAGAGATTGACCGTAGTTTGGAAGGATATGATTTATCTAACTTAGAAAGAGAACATATTTTTCATTTGATTGAACATGAAATCAATGGATATGGTCCGATTACCGAATTATTAGAGGATAAGAATGTAACAGAGATTATGGTAAATGGACCAAATGATATCTATATTGAAATTGATGGAAAGATTATCAAAGATGATACTATTTCCTTTATTAACAATGACCATATTTTAAGAACCATCGAAAGAATGATTCAGCCTCTTGGAAAAACGATTGACATTTCTAATCCTATGGTAGATTCTCACTTGCCAGATGGTTCTAGAATGAATGCTATCATTCCACCTCTTAGTTTAAAAGGACCGATTCTTACCATTCGTAAGTTTAGTGATCATTTAAATACCATTGATGACTTAATTCGTTTGGGAACACTTACTCCCTATATGGCAAGATTTTTAGAAGCAGCAGTTCTTTCTAAACTAAATATTATTGTATGTGGTGGGACTGGAAGTGGAAAAACAACAATTTTAAATGTTTTATCGAACTTTATTAAAGAAGAAGAAAGAATTATCACGATTGAAGATGCAGTGGAATTAAAACTAAGACAAGGACATGTGATTTCTTTAGAAACTAGAAGTACTAATTATGATAACGGAAAAGAAGTAACGATTCGAGACTTAGTTAGAAATGCTCTAAGGATGAGACCAGACCGTATTATTGTTGGAGAAGTTCGTGGAAAGGAAGCCGTTGATATGTTACAAGCAATGAATACAGGTCATGAGGGAAGTCTGACCACTCTACATGCCAATGGTCCAATCGATGCACTAAACCGCTTAGAGACGATGATTTTAATGGGAGAAATGGAAATCCCTATTTCAGCAATCCGTGAATATATTTATAATGCGATTGATCTAGTTGTCCAAGTAGAAAGACTTAGTGATGGAAAAAGAAAAATTACGAGTATTTCTGAGGTTGTTGGATTAAAAAATGGTGAAATTGAATTACAAGAAATTTTTGCCTTCCGTAAGAAAGGTTTAACTCCAAACGGAGAAGTAAATGGTGAATTTATCCTATATAATTATATTCCAAAGGTTTATGACCAGATGATACGTCATGGAGTTCACAGTATCGATGATATTTTTACACCATTAAAGAAAAATAATAAAAAAACTAAAAATTAAAAAAGAAAGGAGAAGTTTTTATGCCTACTAGAATAGATCCAATATTACTGATTGAAATTGGAGTGATACTATTTGTTCTACTGATCATTTATATAGTAGTTTCTAAATTTACAAAGGCGAGCAAGCTTTCTAAACGATTAGAAAACTATACAATAGAACCTATTTTAGAGCATGGAACTTCAGTTGGAGATCGATTGTACTTCTTAGGTCTTAAATTTTTAAATCGATTTTCTAGTTTCTTAGAGGGTATTCCAGGAATAGAAAAACTTGGACATAGGTATGAAATCTATGCCATGAAAGAAGAACATAATGATTCTGCCTTTTTAGAGTTTATTGCAATCAAGAGTATTTGTGGCATCTTTTTTTTAGGACTTTATCTTGTTCTATGTGGAATTTGTGTATACCAGTCTTCTATTTTCTTTGCGCTTTTCTTTTTCCTTATAGGTTTCTTCTTACCAGATGTGTATTGGGAAATAAATCGCATGAAAAGAAATCAACAAATAGAAAAAGACTTACTAAAAGCAATGACGATAATGGAAAATGCTTTTCAGGTAGGCAAGAGTATTACACAGGCTTTAGAAATCGTTTCTCGGGAATTAGATGGTCCTCTAGGAGAAGAATTCTCTAAAATGACTATTGATTTACGATTTGGGTTAGATCTTGAAATGGTATTAGAACGCTTTTATGAGAGAGTTCCAATGGAAGAGGTTCATTCTATTACCACTTCTTTAATTATTTTAAATCGTACAGGGGGAAATATTAGTGAAGTGTTCTCATCGATTCAGCAAAACTTTTTGGATCAGAGAAAACTAAATGAAGAATTAAAGGCAACGACTGCCTCGGCTAGTTTAGTTTGTAAAATTCTAATGTGTATGCCATTTATAATTGTTTTAATTATTCGCTTTCTAAGTCCATCATACTTTCAAAGTTTATTTCAGTCATGGGTTGGACTTATCTTACTGATGGTAATTGTTTTACTTTATACGATTTATATATTGATTATTCATCATATTATGAAAATAGATGATTAGGAGGAGTATTATGAAGCAGAGAAGAATCGAAAATAGAATTTATAGAAAAGAAACGATTCAAAAATATCAAGAAAAGTGTCTTCTTTTAGGAACTGATGCAAATATGAATGTGTATTCTTTTTTAAATATGCGATTGTGTACAACTCTTCTTCTTTTTTTTCTATTTTTAATCATTGATTACCGGGATCTTTTAGTGAACATTCTTCTTTCTAGTACGTATTATTATTTATTTTCTAAACTTTATTTGGATAGTAGACTGGAAAAAAGAAAAAGACAATTAGAAAAAGAGGCGATTTTATTCTTTGAAGTAGTTGCACTATCCTTAGAATCGGGAAGAAACTTAGTAGACTCACTAGAAATGAGTTCTAAGAGTGTAGAAGGTAGTTTATCTTTAGAGTTTGGAAATGCATTGAAAGAGATGGAATATGGGAAAAGTTTTAAAGAAGCATTACAGTCCTTAAAATTAAGAATTCCCTCTTCATCGATTCAAAATATGATTTTAAATTTAGGACAGTCGAATGCTTATGGGAATAATATGGTATTACCAATTCGTGAACAATTAAATTATATTCGTGAAATGAGAGTACTAGGGGTAAAGACACGAATTAATAAGATGCCAATTCAAATTAGTGTGATATCTGTGTTACTTTTTATACCAATTGTTTTATTATTAGTATTGTCTCCAGTTATTATAAAACTTTTATTACCATAAAAAGTCACCATTAGAACAATTAGGGAAATATTTTTAAGTTAGTATAGTTTGCTATAATTAGAGAATAAATAATTGATTGCTATATGTATTTTAGATATAATGAATATAGAGTTAGTAAATGAGCCGGGGAGAGTTTATATGTCAAAGAAATTTAATTTTCAGAACCAAACATTTCGAAAAGTTGTTTATAATTTATCTATTTTATCTATTCTTTTGATTGGAGTGATTGCATTTAGCTATCCATATAGCTTTTCACTAGAGGATAGAACACTCGCAAGAAATACAACAAAAGATTATGTATTTTTATCAGACTTAGACTATATTACAGAGAATAATTGGTCTTATAATGGTTGGAGTGGTCATGCACTACAAAAGGATAAAAATCAAGATGGTGATACATTAAGTCTATTAATTGATGATGAAAAAAGATTATTTACAAAAGGACTAGGTGTTCATGCCAAAGGACAGATAACATTCGATGTTTCTAGGTATGTAACGAATTTTCCACGTTTTATTGCTTATATTGGAGTCGATGCCTCTCGAGGACAAAATGGAAGTATATGGTTTAAAATTACAGCATCTAGAGACGGTTCTTCATGGGATACCTTACTGGATAAAACTGATGTAATGACAGGACTAAGTAATGCAATTAGTGTAGACTTAGATATTCAAGGGTATAAATATTTATGTATTTATGTAGATCCGAATGGGGCAAATGCAGCAGACCATGGAACCATTGCTGGGGCACGTTTAGTCAAAAAGGATTATGATATTCATTCGGTATATTACAATAAAATTCATAAAGTAGAATACTATGATGCAATATTAAGCACCCATGATACGGAGTATAATTATCAAAATAACTATAGATTGATACTAGAAAGGGAAATTGTAAATAAATTTGGTTTTTTTAATATTCAAGATTTAGTTGAATTTAATCCATCGATTGAAGAGACCTTTAATTGGATTTTGAGTAGTAATCAAGTGATGGAGCAAATCATTGAGGTCGGTAAAATAGCAGATGGTTCTAAATTTTTAAAAATATTAGCGGATTTATACTCTACATATAAAAATGAATTAAAAAAGGCAGATGGATATGTCTATCAGAAAATGATGATTGCCTTATCTGCAACTTATACAAGTGATGGAGTTTTAACTCCACTTAAATTTGGAGGGAGTGTACCAAGTTACGATTATAAGGAACGTTTTAGCATTGTAAAGCAATTATATGATAATGGACAGTTAATGGTAGTTGAGAATAATCAAAAAGCAGGTAATTTTATACCGAATGAGTGGTTTAAAGACTATCATATCGAATTAATGCGCTTAACTCTACAAAACGGTATTTTAAATGGGGATTATATATGGTTAAATGGATATACGCATTATCGAAAAAGTTTAAGCGAAGGAATGGCCCCTTATTTAAGCCCAAATTATAATCAAGCAAAATTATATGATGAAGCAAATAGAAAATTATATACAGAGACATATCTATTAGATCAATATAACATTCCATATGGCGAGAGAGTTCAAAGGTATTGGATGGTTTTTGCAGCAGGGGGTATTTGTTGGAATCAATCTCGTTTAGCTCAAACAATGTATCGTGTGAATGGTATTCCAGCAGTTGGTGCATATCAGCCAGGACATGAGTTATATATTCATTACTATCAAAATGCAAATGGAGATGGATTTTGGACACCTAGATATGGAAACTGGGGAAATGCTGGTAGTACCTGGGGTGGTGGACAGCGTTATCGTTATATATTTGATTGGGGAAATAAATATTTTACAGATCAAAATATTGGAGGTCCTAAAGGAGGAACCAGTACAGGATATATATATCTAGGACAGGAAAATTTAAATCATTTAGAAGAGTATCGAAAGTCCCTTTATTACAATTTAATAGCGAATTCTTATAGAGATAACAATAAAAAAATAGAAACCTATTTCAAAGCATTAGAAGTAAATGATAAAAATTTAGATAGTTATGATTATATTATTTCACTCTATAAGACAATGAGTATCAGAAATGAAGGGGGAACGATTACTTCTCATGATTGGTATAATTTGGCGAAGAAAGTAATTGATTCATATACTTATTACCCAGTTGCGATGTTTGATTTATTAAAGGTCATTCGTCCATATTTGGAAGGTGTAGAGCGGTTAGATATCGATCGATTGGAGAAGGAATCCTTAACGATTGCAACCACTGCTTCAAGCGATAAAACCAATTCAGTAGATGGTACAAGGACACATGCAAGACAACTGTTAGGAAAAGCACAACCTGATCCAATGTCATTCTCATTTGATGGAGAAAATGCAGGAAAAATTGTGAAAAACCCAATGTATTCACTTACATGGAGTTATAGTCTAGACGGAGGAGTGACCTTTTCTAATCAAACCGAAGCAGACTCGGTTACTTTAAGTAAGGAAGAAATAGAAAGCATTACTGCAGAAAATGATATTGTGATTCGTTTTATGGGACTCACTTATACATTTAGAATCGATATTAATAAAGGCATAGTCGGCACAAATCTATTTGCAAATGATTTAGAAAATCGAGTTGTAGGAGTCACTTTAATTCATGAATGGCGAAATAGTGAAAAAAGTGCTTGGACATCTTATCAGAATGCCTCCCCAGACAATACGGGAAATAAGACATTATATGTAAGAAAAGGGGCAACAGGAACCAATCTTGCTAGTGATTCAGTTCGTTACACATTTACGGAAGATAATCAACCAAATACTAGGAAATATGTATCCGTATCTCACTTAAGCATTGAAGCAGTATCCACAGAAGCAGTGAGCAATGGTGGAGCAGCCCTAAATGCTATCGATGGGAATTACAATACAAGATGGCATAGTGCATGGAATGGAACCGATACAGAGAGATTTATCACAATTAAATTAGATAAGCCAAGATATGTATCTGCAGTAGAGTTTGTACCAGCGGGTGGAGGAAATGGTAGAATTAATGATGGTACCATTTGGGGAAGCTATGATGGTGTAACTTGGGAAAAATTGTCCGAAAAACAGAATATAACTTATCCATCTCAAGCAAATACAAATGAACAGGCAATGCAATATACACAAAATTTTGAAATTATAGAACCAAAAGAAGTACAATATATCAAAATTGTAGCAGATCGTACCAATGGAAATTGGTTTGCCGCTAGAGCTTTCAATATTTTTCAAGACCTAACAAAAGATCCAAGACCAACAGCGGGTATCGGTTATAGTACCAAAGATCCGACGAGGGAAAATGTAATCGCAAGGCTTGTCAATGTCAGTACAGATCAATTTGAAATTTTAAGTCCAGGTGGGGATACGCATACTTTTACAGAGAATGGAGAATTTACATTTAGATTTAGGAATACAGAAACGGGAGTGGAAGGTTCTGCCAAAGCAGTAGTATATTGGATTGACCGAGAATCTCCTACTGCTTCCATCGAGTATAGTACACTATCTCCTACCATGAGTTCTGTATTTGCTACTTTGAAACCGAATGAGGATGTCATTGTAACTAATAATGGAGAATATCGACTAGATGAGGAAGGTCATGTTACGGATAGTACAGGAAATGTCATTGACGGATATACTGTGGATGAAGATGGCAATGTGAAAGATGTAGATGGTTCTATTATAGGAAATCTAAATACTTTTACCTATGAATTTATTAGTAATGGTGAGTTTACGTTTGAGTTTATCGACCGTGCTGGAAATAGAGGAAGTCAAACAGCTGTTGTAAACTGGATTGATGCAGAGCCACCAGTTGCTTCTTTGAGTTATGATATAAATACTTTAACGAATCAAAATGTTACTGCAACGATTGACTTTAATGAAAATGCTACTGTTACCAATAACGGTGGAAGTAGAACGTATACATTTGTTGAAAATGGTGAATTTACGTTTGAATTTAGAGATGATGCTGGAAATGCAGATTCTATTACTGCGAGAGTGAATTGGATAGATAAAATTCCTCCAACAGCAGAGTTAAAGTATGAACAGCAAGGAAATAAAGTAATTGTAAAAGTGATAAATTTTAGTGAAGCAATTATATTTCAAGAAGGAATTGGAATCTATGAATTTATACAAAACGGAAATTATGACATTACTTTCTATGATCAGGCAGGAAACATTGGTAAACTAACTGCAATAATAAACCATTTTAAGAGTCCAATTAACAATAACAATAATAACAATAATAACAATAATAATAATAATAATAATAATAATAATAATAATAGTGGGAATAGTCAAAATAATTCAGGGAATTCTAATAAACCGTCAACAAATCCTACCAATAAACCAGATCCTTCAAAGAAACCAGATCAGTCAACATCTACTTCTAGTTCAAGCTCTACTATAGGGAATAATGATAATTATCCAAATGGTAGTGGAAATGACGGTAGTATTAATACAACACAACCTACAAACAAGGAATATCAGAAATTTAAAAATCAAGATATTACAGTGGAGATACCTAAATCTGCCGTAAGTACTGGAACAAGTCTCAAAGCTGATTTCTTTGAATTAGATAATTCATTAAAAGATAAAATTGGTGAGTATAGCGAATTTTATGATATCTACTTATTAAATATAAATTCAAAAAGATTAGAGATTAATACAAGTACACCGATGAAGATATCAATTAAATTAAAAAAAGATAAAAAATTCTTAGATATTTATGAACTTACAAATGAAAATGAATTGAAAGAAGTAGAGTATGAAAGAAATGGAGACTGTATTGAACTTTTAACAAAACGTCTAGGAAAATATATTGTTTCCTATGATGAATTTGGTGAAACAGATGTAGAAATTCCTAAAAAAACGAAATTTGAAAGTATAATTTTAATTATTTTAATCATAGGAATTATTATTACAGTATTAGATTTAATATTCTATTTTCTTAAAAAGAGAAGAGAGAAGAAAAGAGAAGACGTAATCTAACAGAAAGGAATTTAGTTTATGACTGGATTCTTTTTTTTGAATTTGGTACAATGAAAATAGAAACGAGGTTAGATTATGAAGATATTACTATATGCAGAGGGATTAAAGACGATTGGGAAAAGTGGGTTAGGAAAAGCAATTAAGCACCAGATAACTGCTTTAGAGAATGAACATATTGAGTATACACTGAACCCGAAAGATTCCTATGACATTTTACATATAAATACTTATTTCTTAAAATCCTATTTTTTAGCACGGAAAGCCAAAAAACAAGGAAAAAAGATTGTTTATCATGCACATAGTACAGAGGAAGACTATAAAAATGGTTTTATTTTGGCAAAACAAACTTCTAAATTATTTAAATGGTGGCTGATTAAATGTTATTCTTTAGGGGATGTATTAATTACTCCAACTCCTTATTCTAAAAAATTACTACAAGGGTATAAAGGACTAGAAAATAAAAAAATTTATGATATATCCAATGGAGTTGACTTAGAATTTTTCCAGAATAGTAGAATATATGGAAAAGATTTTAGAGAGAAATATGGTTATAGCGAAAAGGATAAGGTAATCATTGGAATTGGTTTATATATAGAGAGAAAAGGAATTGTTGACTTTGTAGAATTGGCAAAAAGACTACCAGAATACAAATTCATTTGGTTTGGATATAGTCCCCTTTCTGTTGCGGGAAAAAAAGTAAGAAATGCAGTTCATACCAAACTAGATAATTTAACTTTCGCAGGGTATGTAGAAAAAGAAGATATTCGTGCAGCTTTGAATGGATGCAATCTTTATTTATTCCCAACATTAGAAGAAACGGAAGGAATTCCAATCATTGAGGCATGTGCTTGTAAAACAGATGCAATAATTCGTGATATTCCAATCTTTGAAGACTGGTTTCAAGATGAAAAAGATGTTTATAAAGCAAAAAATATTGATGAATTTGAAGAAAAAATAAAAAAATATTTCAGTGGAGAACTAAAGTCAGTGGCTAAAAATGCTTATCATAAAGCAGAAGAACGGGATATTAAACTGATTGGAAAAAGACTAAAAGAGGTTTATACAGAAGTTCTAAAGTTAAAAAGTAAAAAGAAGAATTAAAAATAATATTGTTTTCCGCATTACTAAAAACAAGAAATTCAAGGAAATTCTTGTTTTTTTCTGTATTTTTGGTATACTGATATTAATAGAATAAGGGAGGGAGTTTCATGGTTCGACAAGATAGTAGTGCACAGATTTTGTTATCAATTTTGGGCGTGATTTCTCTAATCCTAATCACTGTAGGGGTAAGTTTTGCTTTTTTTACTTATGAAAAACAGGTAGCAATTGAAAATAAACTGAATGATGGTAAGATTTATTTAATTTATTCTAAGAATCTTTATTCGGACCGTGGACTTTCAATTACAAATATTACTCCAGTCGATGATAGTTTAGGAAAAAATTTTAATTCAGATAAATATGTGTTTGATTTCCGTATTGTTGGAAATTCTAAAGGAAATCCAGAAATTCCTTATGAAATTACTTTAAGAAAAGATATAACCTCCTTATTAGAAGAAAATAATGTGAAGGTATATTTGACAGAAATTGAAGGCGAACAGGAAGTGGAGTCTGAACTGACTGTTTCATCAGGGAATGTGAAGACATTTAATGTCTTAAATCAAACTGATGTGATTTCTGCGAATGATGAAATTGAAAAAACAATTTATCAGGGAACAATTCCTGCTGATACGTCGAATTATGAAAAGAACTTTCGACTTCGAATTTGGGTATCAGATACAGTCGCTAGCACTACAAAATTAACACCCGAAGAAATTGTTGGAAATATTCTGTTTCAAGTGGAGTTAAATGTCTATGCCAATGTAAAAACAGTAATGAAGGGAGAAGTAATTGAAGCCACTGCTTTAACCATCAGTGATATCGCACCGATGGTTGTTGGAAGTACCCAAGAAGTTAGTGCATCCTTTACACCAGTAACGACCACAGATCAAAGCTTGACTTGGACTTCTAGTCATCCAGAAATTGTTTCTATCGCAAAAACGGAAGATGGAAAAACGGTATTAATTGCGAATGCCATTGGAACTGCAGAAATTAAAGCAATGAGTCAAAATGGGATTTCAAAGACAGTATCAGTAACAGTAATGGTTCCTGCTTCATAAAATATTAAAATGGCTATTTGGAATTTACTTTCTTTTCAGAATCATTATAGATATTAAAAATAATTCCTAGTAAAAGCATGTAAGACAGTAAAGAGGAACCGCCATAACTAATAAATGGTAGTGTAATTCCTGTAATCGGTAAGACACCAAGTGTCATCGCAATATTTTGAAATTGTTGAATAATAATCATAGAGGCACCGCCAATCACAATGGCAAGGTCCTCTTTATTTTTTGTATTTTTAGCTATTTTAAATAGAGTAAAATCAAATAGTAATAAAAGGAATAAAAGTAGATAGCTTCCAATCAGACCAAAATTAGATGCAAAGACAGAAAAAATAAAATCTGTTCCTGCTTCTGGAAAATATAAAGGAGTATGATGAAACCCATGCCCATAAAGACCACTAGATCCAATTGCCGTTAAGGAGTTTTCCAGTTGTAGCCCCGTTCCATTTTTCCAATCTAATAGACGATCAATTCTATAAAATAAATCAGTTCCAAACAAATTGACAAATACTTTTTGCCTCTCAAAATATAAAAATAAAAATATACTTAAAAGAAAAATTCCAATGCTTCCTGTAATAAAAAACCATCTTTTTCGAATCGGTGAAATAAATAAAATAGAAATACAAATAATAAAATAAAGAAGAATTACTCCAGTATCTGGTTCTAAGAAAGTTAAAATGGATGGAAGCAGAAATAATAAAACTACTTTTCCAATTAAAAAAATTTCTTCTTTGAAGGAGAGTTTCTTTTTTTCATCAATCATAGGATAGACAATATGGCTGATGATTAGAATTAGAAATATTTTCATAAACTCGCTTGGTTGAAAAGAACCGATTCCAGGAATTACAAACCAACATCTACTATGATTAATGGGACTTCCGATAAACAGTAATAAAAGTAATAAAAAACATCCAACAAAATAAAGAACCCAAGAAAAGTATTTAATTTTTTTATTTCCTATTTTAATGATGGAAAACATAATTAAAAATCCTAAGGCATACCAAAAAATCTGCTTTAAATAAAGTTTTCCTAGAGAAATAGATAAATAGTCACTCGCACTGAATATTGTTAAAATGCTAATAATCATAAAAAAAAATAAACAGAGAAAAAGTGGTAAATTTAAAATATAGTTCTTTTTTTTCATCGTAAATCCCTCTTTTTTAGTATTCTTAGTTTTAAAAAAAATATACAAATCATAAAGTAAAGTAGGGAGGAATCTTATGAAAAAAGAATTGCCACATATTTATAAAAATGAAATTGGGAGTCGGGTAACCAAAAATAGAAATATATATCATATTAAAGAAAATGACGCAGAAATAAAAAATGAAATGCCATTAGAAAGTGACCCAGTAACGGTAGAGGCAAAATTAAAAAAATTATTTCAAAGTAGACGTTATATTTTTAATATTGAAGTAGAAATAGTTACCAAAAGAAAAGTGTATGATACAAAAATTGCTGGAAAAGTGAAGAATAGTATTGTGACCATTGATGGGGAAGTAATCCCAATGATAGAAATTGAAGATATCATAATAAAAGACCGCTTGTAACGGTCCTTTATTATCCATTATACACAGTTGATATAAGTATCAGGAAGGCAACGTAATGCACCAACACAGTTTAGGTTTATGGTAAGGAAGGCATCAGTTCCAACATAGGGAGTGTTGTCTGCAGTTGAATCTGGATTTGGTGCTAATACACGGCAAGTACAGCAGCATCCTTCGACATTTTCAACTCGTAAAACACTACTTACTCCAGACGTTCCATTGAAAGTATATGGGAAAGTCCAAAGCCCTCCATCACTACAACGGTATAATTCAATTGGCCTAGTATTGAAGCAAACAGTAGTTGGAATTGGTCCTAGGAATGGACGATCACATCCTTCTGCTAGACAATCAAATTTATCGCTTCTGTTTTGTAGAGTAACGATAACCTTCAAAATATTAGCAATGCAACATTCCTCATTTCTACCTGTATTTTCATCTTTGCACATTTTTATTCCTCCTTTCTTAGAAATCAATGATAATTCTCCCAATCTAGGATGAAGAAAATTGGGATTCTTTCAAATTATCTAATATAGGATATTCAAAATTTAGTGATTATGTGTATATGTTTACCTAAATTGTTCCTCTCGAAAAGACTTTTCATTTTAAATGATTTATTGTATAATGAAGATGGTGATATAAATGGATTATTTACAATATGGAATTATTATTGTGGTTTTAATAGTTATTACACTGGCTATTTTAAAGGCAACTAGAAAGGATGCCCATTTAGAATTAAATAAATTGGTAGAATATCTTGGGGGAAAAGAAAATATTATCGCAACAGAAACGAATTTATCTAGGTTTAAAGTTACATTGAAAGATGTTGGAATCGTCAATAAAGATGCGATTCAAAAATTAGGAGCAAAGGGAATCGTTGAAATTGATAATCAATTAAAAATAATTCTTGGTGCTGAAAGTAAACAATTAAAGAAATATATTGATGATTTAAAATAGTAAAAGATGACAAAAACAAAGTAAAAAATACACATTTCGACAATATTCGACAACAAAAACACATATAATGTTCTTGAAAGAAGGAAATGATATGTGTTTTTTTGATGATTTGTTTTTATCACTCTGTATGATGATTTGTTTATATTTTCTTTATCGAAACTATGTTTTAAAAAAACATCATGAGCATACAATTGAAAACTATATCCTATTTTTACTAACTGCTTTTACACTTTGCTTTATATTTCCCTCCATTGTTCGCTATTTTTTCTTAGATATATTTATAATTTTAGGATATAAAGAAAGAAGGTGGGACATTGGACTTTTATTATCCATTCCCTCTATATTGGTATCTTTTCTAGTTCCTATGATATCGATTCATTGGATTTTAATGCTACTGGGAGGTTATTTCTTAATTGAGTTTTTTTTATCCCCACGTTTTGTAAATAAGGAAGAAATTACTTTAGTATGGAAAGGCTTTTTAATTTCATTTCTCATAGCAACAAAAAATAATTCAGTACTAATCCCACTTTTAATTATTCTCTTATTACTACTGATTGAAAACTTATTATTAGCAAAACTATCTCCTCTTCTTTTAAAAGTGGAAGATATAGAGGAAAACATGGATAATTTAGAGAAAAATTTATTTAAAATTACACATGAAATTAAAAATCCAATTGCTGTTTGTAAAGGGTATTTAGACATGATGGATCCAAAAGACATAAAAAAAACAGAGAAGTATTTACCAATTCTTAAAAATGAAATTGAAAGAACATTAGTAATTATGAATGATTTTATGAGTTTAAGAAGCATTACAATTCATGCGGATATTATGGATTTTTACCTTTTAATGGAAGATTTAAAAGGTACTGTAGAACTATTACTGAGAAAACATGAATGTACATTAAAGGTTCCAATGTGTAGTGAAGAATTATTCTTATTGGCAGATTATGATCGACTAAAACAGGTATTTATGAATCTGATTAAAAATAGCTTAGAGGCAGGAGCCAAAAGTATTTCGATAGAAACAACCATCAAAAATGATATGTTAGTAGTAATAGTTACCGATACAGGGAAGGGAATTTCTAAAGAAACACTTTCCCATTTGGGAGAACTTTTTTTTACTACAAAACCAACTGGTACTGGAGTGGGAGTCCACTTATCCTTTGAAATTATTAGACTTCATCAAGGTAAAATGACTTATCAATCGAGAATCGGAAAAGGTACCAAAGTAAAAATTGCACTTCCCATTTATAACGAAAAATAAAAAAGCCAGAGAAATGGCTTTAAATAGGACGATATTGTTCCATATTTTTATATGGGTTTTTTGGATCAATTTTATCGACAAATAAGATTCCATTTAAATGGTCAATTTCATGTTGAAAGGCAATTGCTAGTTCCTCACGAGCACGTACTCTAATTTGATTACCTTCTGTATCATACCCCTCAACTGTAACTCGCGCATATCTTGGAACAATTCCTTCACATTCACGATTCACGGATAAGCATCCTTCACCACTTTCTACATAAATCATCTCTTCAGAAGTAGAAATAATCTTTGGATTGATCATAACATAAGTTTCAAATCCATCCTCTGTATCATCTACAATGACAATATATCTTTTTAAAACACCGATTTGTACAGCGGATAGCCCCATTCCAGGACGTAAATCATACTTTTCAGCCGTTTCTTCTATTTGACTATTGATTAAATATTCTTCCATTAAATCAATATTTTTAAGATCCTCTTTGGCCATTGGAAAGGTAACTTCTTTACTTTTCATTCTTAACTTTGGATCTTTTTCATCTAAAATATCTTTCATTTTCAACATTTTTCTTCACCACTTTTTTACAAGTCAAATTATAACATAACTTCTTAAAATACTCAAATATAAAAGTTAAAAAGAGATACTAGGTTTCTAATATCTCTTTTTTATCTATTTCCTTTTTAGCGACTAAATCTAGAACCAATAACGATGACTAAAAGAATAAATAATACTAAAACAATTGCATAATTTGAAGTGTTGTTACCATTGCAGCATGGTTGGAAATATGGGTAGCAAGGAGCACTAGAGCATCCACAGTCAGATCCTCCTCCATAATAATACATAAATTTCCCCTCCTTTTTTTATTACCTAATATAAAGTATTCCATCATAGAAAAGAATGTTATTACAAAAGTCTATTTTTGTAAAGAAAGGGAAATATCAAAAAACAAATATTTTAAAATATGATATGATATTAATAACATAGAAGGGAGAGAATTATGAAAAATGTATTAAAAAGTATAGATAAACCATTATTAATAGTAACTCTCCTTTTAATTACGATAGGACTGATTAATATTTTCTCTGCGGGAAATATTACAGCATTTATGAAATATGGGGCTTCTCCTTATCGTTATTTTATTAAGCAAGCAGTATTTATAGGAATTAGTTTAATTGTTGCTTTAGTTATTTTGCCATTTCATAGTAAGAGTTATTCCTTTTTTTCTACGATTGGAATTATAGTAGTTGCGGGAGCTTTAATATTTGTTCGTGTATTTGGAGATCTTCATAATAGTGCGAGAAGTTGGCTAAATTTTGAACGTTTCTCTATTCAACCAAGCGAGTTTGCTAAAATTATTGCCATCATCTGGTTAGCAGGATATTATGAATCTCATAAAGATAGATTAAACCGATACTTAACGGCTCTTTATCCAATCGCAATTTGTGTTTGCTTGGCGATTTTAATTTTTATTCAACCAGACCTTGGAACAACAATTATTTTTAGTCTGATTGTTGCATTTATGTTTTTTCTTTCTCCTGTTTCTAAGGAAATTAAAGGAAAAATGTTTTTTATGTTATCTTGTCTTTTAATTATAGGATCCATTGTCATTACGAGTGGTGTTACTATTTTAAATGAACGGCAATTAAAAAGGATGGAATTTTCGGATCCTTGTAGTGTAGAAAATTTTTATGGCGATGGAAATCAACTTTGTAATAGTTATATTGCAATCAATCATGGTGGTTTTCGTGGAACAGGACTTGGAAAAAGTACACAGAAGTACTTGTATCTTCCTGAAGCACATACAGATTTTATTTTTCCAATTATTGTAGAAGAAAACGGGATGATTGCAGCTGTTTTATTAATGGTACTATATTTTGCCTTAATTGGTAGGATTATTAAAATAGCAAAAGATTGCTATAACAGTCGTGGCTATTTGATTTGTATGGGCGTGGCAATTTATATTCTCCTTCATATTTCAATTAACCTAGGAGGAGTCATGGGATTAATTCCAATGACGGGAGTACCGTTACCGTTCATGAGTTATGGAGGAAGCTTTGCGATGTGTTTGATTCTTGCTCTTACGTTTGTACAACGAATTAACTATGAAAATATTATGTATAAAGAAAAAAAAGAAGAAAGTTCAAAAAAAAGTAACCGACTGGTTAAGAAATATAAATAATCTTATTAGGAGGTTATTTTTTTATGATACAAATTCGTTATTGGATAGAGGAGAATCGAAAAAAGATTTTTATTACATTAGGGGTGCTTTTTATATCTTGTGTAGGATTCCTATGTTATTTTTATTTTGAGTATGTTTCTTTAAAAGAAGATAAAAAGAAAGTGGAGAAATTTCCAATTGAAGTGAAGGATTCTAAGGAAGAAACAAAGGAGAAGATGCAAGAACAAGAAAATGAAAAAGAAGAGAAGACTACAACAAAGGCAGTGACTGTGGATATTAAAGGGGCGATTGTTTCTCCAGGTGTTTATGAAGTAGAGGAGGGAAAAAGAGTGCAAGATGTTATAAATTTAGCGAACGGATTAAAGGAAAATGCAGATGTCTCTTTGATAAATTTAAGTAAAAAAGTAGAAGATGAAATGGTAATAGTCATTTATACAACAGAAGAAATTGAAACCCTTAAGGAAAGTAAAAATACATCCTCTAAAGTACCAGTAGTAGAATGCCCAGAAGAACCAATTCAAAATGATGTCTGCATAAGTAAAGAAATAGGGGAAAGTGAAGCACCAAAGGATACAACAAAGATCTCCATTAACCAAAGTGATTTAGCAACCTTAATGATGCTTCCTGGAATTGGAGAAAGTAAAGCACAGGCAATTATTAGTTATAGGGAGCAAAATGGTGGCTTCCAAAGCTTAGAACAATTAAAGAATGTAAGTGGAATTGGGGAAGCTGTTTATGCCAAATTGGAACCGTTTATTATCCTCTAACTTATTTTTTTCAATTTTATTTTTACTTGCACTGATTTCTTTTCTTTGCTCCATTTCAAAGAAGATTCCTACAACTTGGAATGAAAATGATTCTATTGTAACTGGAGCCGTTACCAAGATTAGGAAAACAGAAAATAAAAGAGAAGTTTTTATCTATCATAAAGGAAAATCAAATCTGAGATTATTTTTAAATTCTTCAGAAAATATTCAAATTGGGGATAAAGTGATATCCACTGGGAAGTTTCAAAAACCTTCTAAGAATACAATACCGAATGGATTTAATTATCAGTATTATTTATGGTATCACAGGGAAAAAGTAACTTTTCAATCAGAAAAAATAGTTGTGATTGGAAAAAGTCAGAATTTATTATTAAAAATCAAGAGAAATTTAAATTCTATCATATCCAAGCGTAAAAATGCATCTTACCTTTCTTTATTTTTATTGGGTGATTCTTCACAGATAGAACCATCTTCTAAGGAAGGCTTTCAAAAAAACGGAATTAGTCACTTGTTTTCAATTTCTGGAATGCATTTTTCACTTTTCATTAGTGCTATTTCTTTTCTTCTTTTTAGAAAGAAGGAATTATCTAAATTTTCGTTTTTAATTTTAAATTTATTTCTCATTAGCTATTTATTTTTAATTGGATTTATTCCCTCTGCCTGTAGATCTTTCTTATTATGGGAGTTTCTTACAATTTCTAAATTATTTAGGTTGCATCTATCTAACATGCACTGTTTTTTTCTAATGGTCATTGTAGTCTTATTTTGGAAACCTTTTTATTTTTTTGATGTTGGCTTCCAATTTTCTTTAACACTTAGCTTTTTCTTACTTCAATTAAACGATTCCTCAATGAAAAAGTCTAAACTTTTAAATTCTCTCTATTTTTCTATCTGTGCATTTTTAATTAGTCTTCCAATTACTCTCTATTATTATTCTTCAGTGAATGTTTTAAGTATCGTTTGGAATCTAATTTTAGTTCCATTTGTTACGATGATTCTATTTCCAATTCAAATCGTATCTTTGTTTGTTCCTTTTCTTTCTGGGATTGCCTATATTTTGGGTAGTTATTTTGAACATGTTTCTAATTTTATTTCACAGTTTCGCTTTCTGACGTTAATTTTCCGCAAACCGACATGGTGGTGGATATTTATATATTATCTTAGTCTATTTTTTCTCTTAAAAAAGTGGAAAAGAAAATGGATGATGCATTTTTTGATTGGAATAACCATTTTTTTATATCATTATAATTTCTTTGTTCCGCAATCCTATTTCCTAATGATTGATATTGGTCAGGGGGATTCTTTACTAATTCACTCCAATAATCAAACAATGTTAATAGATACAGGAGGATATTTAAATAAGTCTGGAATGATTTATGAAAATAAGATAAAACCCTTACTTTCTTCTTTAGGAATTAGGAAATTAAATATTTTATGTCTTACACATGGGGATTTAGATCATTTGGGAGAAGCATATAGATTAATCCAAGAAATGAAAGTTAAAAAAGTATATTTTAACGAAGGAAATGATACAGAAGAGGAGAAAAGAATTCAAAGTTTATTAAAAGATAAAAATATTTTCTATGATTCCCTAAAAGAAGGGGACACACTTTCTCTTGGAAAGTTTCGTTTTTTCTCTTTAAATAAAGATAGACATAAAGAAAATGATAGTAGTATTGTACTACTAGGAAATATTAGTGATTATTCCTTTTTACTGATGGGAGATGCTACTAAGGAAGTAGAAGAAGAAATTTTGGAAAAATATAAGCTTCCTAATTTATTATTTTTAAAAGTAGGGCATCATGGTTCTAAGACAAGTACTAATCTTTCCTTTGTTCAGGAATTAAATCCAAAGTATTCTTTAATTTCTGTAGGAAAAAAGAACTTTTATGGGCATCCAAATCCCAATGTGGTATCTTTATTAAAACAATTTTCTAAAACAATATATATGACTAGTGATGATGGTAGTATTTTTATAAAATTTAGAAAAAATGTAACTTTTTTAACATTTCCGCCATAATATATAGTAAGTCGCTTGAAAAAAGCGCTTTACATAGATAAGGAGAAATTTCTCCTTTTTTTAGTGACATTTTTATTTTTGTGTTATAATGATATAGGTTGGAGTAAATATTTATTGAGGTGACTATATGAAAAATTATACAGATAACTCTGATTATACATCTTTAGTCGAAGATATTTTAGAACATAATGAGTTTAAAAAATTAGGAATAATCACTCATCATGGGAATAATCGATTAGATCATTCTTTGAGAGTTTCTTATTATTCATATAAAATTGGTAAAATGTTGACACTGGATTATCGTCAAATCGCACGTGGGGCATTGTTACATGATTTCTTCTTTGAAGTAAATGAAGGAAAAGAGAAAAAGACAAAATTAAAAACATTGATGAAACATCCTGAGTATGCTTTAGATAATGCAACAAAGTATTTTGAATTATCAGATATGGAAAGTGATATTATCGTAACACATATGTTTCCGATTGCCCCAAGAGTTCCAAAGTACTTTGAAAGTTGGCTAGTGGATATTATAGATGATATCGTATCCGTAGGAGAAAAATGTTACGCTACTAGGCATCAATTGTCTGCAGCCATGTCATTTATGTTTGTTTGTTTTACGAATTATCTTAGGTAGATGTTTAATTTTTAATATTATATAAAATAAAATGGATTCTCATAAGAAATGTGGTATAATATCTTATGAGTTTTTATGTCCTCGTAACATAATGGATAGTGTAGATCCCTCCTAAGGATCAAATGTAGGTTCGATTCCTACCGGGGACACCATGTGAATCATTAAGACTTTCTAAAAGTCTTTTTGTTCTGCGAGGATGGCGGAATTGGTAGACGCGCTAGCTTCAGGCGCTAGTAGTGTAAACTGTGGGAGTTCAAATCTCCTTTCTCGCACCAGAGAAGAATCTGCTCGAACTTTTGTAGTTTTGAGCTTAATGATAAATATCAATTCTAGAAATGGAATTGATTTTTTGTTTTGTAAGAAAGTGAGGAGATTCTTAAAATGGTAACAATAAGAAATGAAAAAATCGAAATGGAAGAAGCACTTAAAAATAAAATTGAGTTTATTTGTAGTTTTTGTGGTATTACACCTATTGTTTATAATGGAAATATAAAAATAATAGAACACACAAATCTACAATATGTAGAACCTCATAGAGTTATTATTAAAGGTATTACTTTTCTAGTATTTAACTATTCTAAAACTATCTATATTGGAAATTTAAGAAATAGTATTGAAATCAAAGATTTAGAGGACTTTATTAAGTCATTAGATTAGTTGTATTAAATATTATCAACTTCTTTCAAAATTGCCTTTAAATAGGCAAAAAAGTAAAAAAACATTGATTTTTTGATAGATTTGTGATAAAATATAGCCCTATAAAACGGAAGAGATATTCGTTTTATAGGGGGGATTTGGATGAAAAAGAAAAATTTATTAATCATTATGTTGGTTTTAATGGTTCTTTCCATTGAGACCTATAAAACTTATATGCACATTTTAAAAAAAGAAGTATATATGAATGAGACGTCAAGTGAAGTAAAAGTTTCTAATGTAATGAATGAAATCATCGTCGCAAAGCTAGAAGACAAAAAAGAAGAAAAAGAATCAGAAAATTTAGAAAATACTGTAAAACACGAGAATAAAGTGATTACAACTACTAAAAAGGAAGAAAATATAAAAACGATAGAAAATCCATCTTCAGAAATTAAAAAACAAGAAACTCCTATTACTCCGATGGTATCTACTATAGAAACACCCGTTGTAAGCGAGTTAGAAAAAATTAGAAAAGATACACGTTCACTTGGAACTTTTGGTAGACTTTATTTACCATCAGTAAATTTAAATGTTGCATTATATAAAACAGAAATATCAACAGGAAACGAAGTACAAAAAATTGTAGATAACAAAGATAGCGCTGCCTATTTCTCAGTTTATACACACAAAATAATTGCCGATCACAGTCATCAAAGCTTCCATAAAATTGAAGATATTCCAGTGGGAGAAAAGGCATACATAAAGAAAAATGATTCAGAAGTAATGGTTTATAAACTAGTTCAAAGATTTGAAGGAATCAATGCAGGATCTGATTTAACAGACTTAAATGGTAAAAGCATATTTGATGAAAAAGAAAACTTAATTATGTATACATGTTATAAAATCAGTGAGTATGAAAATCATGTAATCATTACCATTTGGAATTTAGAAAGTAATTCATAAATAAAAGTTTAAGGTAAATTATCTTAAACTTTTTTTCTAATCTTACAAATTAGTCATTTCATTTTTTCTTAAATTTTGTATAATGTAGTTGGTGATAACTATGAAAAAAATACTCATTGTAGAAGATGATGAAGCTATTCGAATGGGGTTAAACTATTATTTAAAACAAGAAGACTTTGTGCCGCTAGAATCTTCTACGGGATTTCAGGCCTTAGAATACTTAAAAAATGACAAGGAAATTGTTCTTTGTCTTTTAGACATCAATCTTCCAGATCAAAATGGATTTTCCTTATTTAAAGAAATACGTTCATTTTCTAGTATTCCTATTATCTTTTTAACAGCAGATGATTTAGAAACATCCATTGTCATGGGACTAGATATGGGCGCAGATGATTACATTACTAAACCATTTAGGGCAAGGGAGCTTGTGTCACGAATTCGAAATGTACTAAGAAGAAGTGAAAATAGGGAGGACTCCTCCATCATGGAATATGGCGGAGTACGAGTCGATACAAAGCAAGCAAAAGTATTTAAAAATGGAAAAGATGTCATGTTAACAGCCCTGGAGTATAAAATTATTCTAGCATTCTTCTTAAATCCTAAGGTAGTATTTACAAGGGATAAAATACTTGCAGATATATGGGATGTAGATGAGGAATACGTGAATGACAATACATTAACAGTTTATATTAAAAGAATTCGTGAAAAAATAGAAGATGATCCAAGTCACCCCAAAATTATTAAAACAGTGAGAGGACTTGGATATCAATTGGGAGATTTTTATGATTAGGAGAAAAGAAATACAACACCTGATTTTAATAGAAATAATTTTTCTATTCTTTCTTTTAATTCTTCTTTTTATTGAAAAGATAACGCTTCCGAATGCACTTTTAGTTCTTTTTACAATTCTTGGTTGTGATGTCCTCTTTTTTTACATTCTCTATAAAGAAAGTCGCCAGATAGCAAAACTTTCATTAGATATGAACCGAATTTTAAATGGAGATTATAGTATTGGTATTCGTGACTATGAAGAAGGAGATATCAGTAACTTAAAAAGCGATATTGACCAAATGACGATTAAACTAAAAGAACAAACAGAACAAAGTAGAAAAGATAAAAAATATTTAGAAGAAATACTATCTGATATTTCTCATCAAATCAAAACACCACTGACTTCTATGTATGTAATGAACGATTTATTTCTAGAAGATAATACGATGAATGAAGAAGTAAGAAGGGAATTTTTATTAAAAAATAGAAGTCAATTAGAAAGAATAGAGTGGTTAGTTGCATCCCTTTTAAAAATGTCTAGGTTAGATAGTGGAACGGAGACACTGAAGCGAAGAACCATTCCAAGTAGGGATTTAATTCAAAGCGTAGTGGAGCCTTTAAAAATTCCGATTGAATTAAAAAAACAGTTATTAGAAATTAACTATCAAAAAGATCCAGTCCTTTTCGTTGATCCTAATTGGACAAGGGAAGCCCTTTTAAATATTTTAAAAAATGCTCATGAACATACAGAAGAGAATGGAACATTGAAAATAGAAGTAACAGAAACTCCTATTTATTATGAAATTACAATCAGTGATACTGGTTCTGGAATTTCTAAGGAAGCCCTTCCTCATATTTTTGAACGTTTTTATAAAGGTAGTGGAAATGGGGAAAGCATTGGGATTGGACTTCATATGGCAAAGAAGATTATTACGATGCAGGAAGGAGAAATTCGGGCAATTCCTTTAAAGAAGGGGACAAAATTTGAAATTAGATTTTACAAGAAAAATTTTTAGTATTACAAAATTGTAAGGAAAAAGTCACAAGAAAGTCATAATACTATGATAAAGTGGATAACGAAAGCGAGGATATTATGGAAATTTTAAAAGTAAAAGATTTATGTAAATCCTACGGAAAGGGAAATACGCTAGTGAAAGCATTAGATCATGTTTCTTTTTCGGTAGAAAGGGGAGAATTTGTAGCAATTGTGGGTTCTTCTGGGAGTGGAAAAAGTACACTTCTTCATCTCCTTGGAGGAGTGGATCATCCAACGAGTGGAGAAATTATTATTGATGGAGAAAATATTTATAAATTGAATGAGACTAATCTTGCTATTTTTAGAAGACGACAAGTAGGATTGATCTATCAATTTTATAACTTAATTCCCATTTTGAACGTAGAAGAAAATATTACACTTCCCATTTTATTAGATGGAAGAAAGCCAAATCAAATGTACTTAAATGAGCTTATAGAGATGCTAAATCTCAAGAAGAGAGTGAATCACTTACCAAATGAGTTATCTGGTGGACAACAACAAAGAGTATCGATTGGAAGGGCTCTGATGAATCGACCTGCTTTATTATTAGCGGATGAGCCAACTGGAAACTTAGATTCTAAGGCAAGTAAAGATGTTGTCGAACTCTTAAAGTTATCCAATCAAAAATATAAACAGACAATTATTATGATTACGCATGACTACAATTTAGCATTAAATGCTAGCCGTATTATTACAATCGATGATGGAAAAATTGTTTCCGATGAAAAGGTAGGGTAATCATGAATATATTAAATAAACTGACCATTCGTCATTTGAAACTCAATAAAAAAAGAACCATTGTATCCATTATCGGAATTGTTTTATCGACAGCTTTAATGGTAGGAATTGGACTTTTATTTTCGACATTAAGAGATAATGCGATTCAAGAAACCATTCTCCATAATGGTAGTTATCACTCTATGATTGAGGATGTGCATGGAAGTGATATAAATACAATTAAAAAAGAGAATGGTGTAAAAAAATATTTTCTAAGAGAACTTCTAGGATATACGAAAGTTAAAAATTCTAAAGAAGATGATTTTTATTTAAAGGTGGATTCAGTTGATTCTGGTTATTTTCATGAAATTGAATTAGTAGAGGGAAAGTTTCCTCAAAATGATCATGAAATCTTACTTTCTAGTGAGTATATAGGAAATTCTTCTTTCAGGTTAAATTCAAAGATTACATTAACTCAAGGCCTTTTCTTAATTGATGGAGTAGAGGTCAAAGAAAGATGCTCTGAATGTGTAGAAGAAGAAATTTTTGTACCAAAGGAAGATATCACTTATACGATTGTTGGATATTATGGAAATAATCCTTACATATCTTTGGGACAAGAGGTGGCAATTACTAAAATTCAAAAAGTGTCAGATCAGGCGGAATATGATATTTATCTTCAGTTTGATAAGATGAAAGATGCAGATAAGATTACATCAGAGTTAGCTAAAAAGATAGGTGGAAATGAAGTTCGATATAATTCTTCTTTACTGGGTCTTTCAGGTATTTCTAAATATGATAATATCATCGAAAGTTTAATTAAAAGTATGGCGATTCTTTTAGCCTTAGTTTCTATCGGATGTATAGTTGTTATTTACAATTCTTTTGCCATTAGTGTCCTAGAGAGAAAAAAGCAATTTGGATTATTTTCATCGATTGGTGCTACCAAAAAGCAAATTAAACACACGGTGATTTTTGAAGCAATTGTTGTTGGATTGATTGGCATCATTCTGGGAATTTTAGGTGCTTTCTTAGGAATTGGAATCGTATTAGCAATCATTAATCATTTAATTCCAGAGTTATTAAATGGTGGACCACTTCGTCTTTGTGCCTATCCAATATTTATAATTGTACCAGTTTTATTTATGATAATTACCATTTTTGTATCCGCATTTATTCCCGCTAGAAGAGCAAGTAAAATCAGTCCCATTGAAGCGATTCGTTTAAATGATGATATTAAAATGCCAAGAAGAAAACTAAAATCCCCAAAGATAATTTCTCTTCTTTTCAAAGAAGAAGGAATGATTGCTTATAAAAATATGAAGCGGAATAAGAAGAAATATCGAATCACTATTGTCTCTTTATTTATTAGTATTGTTTTATTTCTATCTTTTAGTACGTATATGGAACTAATTTTTAGAAGTGTAGGAAATGTTGTGGATACACCAGAATATGATGCAACTTTAAATCTTTATATGTCAAATTTAAATGACGAGGAATTAGAACAATTAAGGAAATCGAAAGGTATTACTCAATCTTTTTATGGAGTAGAGTATAGTCTTGTTGCATCAGAAAAACTGAGTCAGGTATTTACAGAGGATTATCGTAATCGATATTTAAGAGAGGAAGACAAACTTAGTGTTAATTTACTAGAAGTATCTAAAAAAGATTTTGAAATCTATAAAAAAGATGCGAATGTTACAAAGAATATTCCACTAATTTATAATAATTTTAATAAGATTGAATATGAAGAAAATAGTAGAAAATCTTATACGATGAAACGTTTTAGCCAAGAGAAAAGTATCCCATTTGAACTATGTGAAACCAAATACCATCACAAGGAAAACGATGAAGTAGATATGAGCTATTCTTGTGAAAAAGAAATCAAAGAATATGATTTATTAAATCATGATTTCTTTGGAATTTCAGAGTATAAAAATAATATAGATTTATTGATTATCATTCCTGAAGGGTATCTTGGGGATTTAACAGAATTTAATAATGGAATTCAAAAAATTGCTTACTTTGATTTAGATCAAAGTAATGATTTTCAAAAAACAATCGATTCTTTGATAGAACAAGGAAAAATCAAAGAAGAATCTTACTCTGATATTAGAGAAAACCTTCAGTATACAAGAAATATGATTTTCATTGTAAAACTGTTAGTATATGGGTTTGTTGGACTTGTATCTTTAATTGGAATCACCAGTGTATTTAATACACTTTATACAAGTATCCATTTACGTAGAAAAGAATTTGCAGTGTTAAGAAGTATTGGACTAACGACAACTGGGTTTAATCGAACATTACTATTTGAATGTCTCTTCTTTGGCTTAAAATCATTATTTTATTCTCTTCCTATTTCTGCTATTTTAATTGTCTTAATCAACCGTATCATGGAAGGAGTTTCCTCACTAGGGGAAATCGTATGGCCAATTAAAAACATTTTCATTGTCATATTTATGGTTTTCTTCATTATTTTAATTACTACTATGTATGCAACTAGAAAAATAAAACATGAAAATATTATGGAGGCAATCAGGGAAGAAAATATTTAAAAAGAATAGGGCTTATGTATAAAGCCTTTTTTCTTTCATAAAATGTATTGGTGAATTTTATGAAAAATGATTTAAGAGAGCATCGTTTTTTTCTCTTACTATTTGCTTTAATCTTATTTAATATCAGTTTATCGGTTCAATACTATTTTTTAAAAAATAGGGAAAATCATAAAGTAACAGAAGTAATTCATTTTGAAAATGCTGCATTAGAAAAAAAGATGATAGAAGAAAAGCATCCATATCAATTGAGAGTTTATTATCCTGTTACGGATTATAAGGTTTTAAATCAAGAAATTGATGCGAAAATAAAGTCGCATATTGAGGACTTTAAAAATGAGATTTCAAATGCAGGGGTTCAATTGAATCAAAGCTATACACTAGATATTTTATATCAAGAATTTGAAAGCTCTCCTTATATTTCCTATGTATTTACAATTTTTAAAGATACAGGGGGAGCTCATCCAATTTCTTTTTATGATACAATCTCCTATAACAAAGAAGACAACAAAATCATAACGATAGAAGATTTAGTAAAGGAAAATCCTAAGTTTTTAGAAGTTGTATCGAAAAGTATTAGAGAGCAACTTTCTAAAAATAAAAACATTGTAAATTATAATATGATGATAGAAGGAACACTTCCTAAAAAAGAAAATTTTCAAACATTTGCCTTTACAGAGGAAGGGTATTTATTCTTTTTCTCTCCCTATCAGATAGCGCCTTACAGTTCTGGAAAATTTCAAGTATTGGTACCATATTCTTTATTAAAAGAGGCTGTCTCTAGTTAAAGAAACAGTTTCTTTTAATTTTTTTTTCATAAATTATATTGGGTGATGTAAATGATATTAAATTGGGACATGTTACAAGAGTTACTAATTGTTGCAATTGCATGTAGTACCGTAACCGTTGCATTTATACAAAAAACAAAGAGATTTTGTAAAAAGAAAAGTTGGATAACGGGTTATAGTTTCTTAGTAAATATGGTATTAGGATTTCTTTTTTCTAAGACATTCACTTCTCTAGAGAATATTCCATGTCTTTGGGTAGGATTCTTTAGCTTTATTGGAGCTGATACGATTTATCGAAACTTAGAAGGAAAATTAACTACTTATACAGAACTGAGGGGTGCCAAGAAAAAAGATGCGGATATGAATCAGAAACAGAGTGAAACGAAAACTAAAAATGAAAATACTGATATTATTGGGGTGATTCCACGTGATTAAAAATTATATGACATATCCTCTAAAGCATATGAGGATTACCCAAAGTTATTATGGGGATACCTCTCACAGAAGACACTGGGATCCAAACACTACCTATCGTGATTATCCAATCGATGATGCGGGAGAAAATGAAGGAAGAGAAGCTATTTATTGCCCTTGTGATGAAATGGTAGTAACTGCAGTGAAGGGAATTGGAAATTCTGCGACCAATACAGTATGGTTAGTATCCACATCAAAAGTAGTAACTCCTACGTTTGAAGATATTGCCTTTATGACATTAACACACTCTCTAGATGCCGACTTAAAGAATGTAACTGTTGGTAGAAAGTTTCAAAGAGGAGAAGTAATTTGTCATGAAGGAAATGATGGTGCGAGTGCCAATCATATTCATATTGCTTGTGGAAGAGGTTCTAGTAATAACTGGATTCAAAATGAAAATGGTAGTTGGGTCATTGAGGGAGATACTAAAAAACCAGAAGAAGTTTTTTACATTGATCGAAAATTTACAGAAGAGTTATGGGGAGGATATCTTCCATGGGTAGATTTACCAAATGATCAAGTTGGTTCTCCAATACAAAGGGATTCATCAAAGGATCAAATAGAAGTATTGGTAAGCAATCTAAACGCAAGAACAACACCATCCCTAGAAGGAAAAAAGAAAGGATATGTCATTCCTGGAATTTATGACTATCAAGAAACAGTAGAAAACGATAACTATCTTTGGTATAAAATAGAAGACTTTTATATCGCTTATCAAGAAGGTTGGGAAAATCTGTATCCGAAAAAGGAAGAAGAACCAGAAAAAAATAAAGAAACGGTTCCACGACTCATTTTTACATGTTCAAAAACAGGGAAATATTTAATTTCTCTAAAAGAAGGAGAAGAGCTATATTTAAAGTAGCTTTTCCTTTTTTAATTTGATATCCTATAGATAGGAGAGATATATGAAAAAGAGAATAAAACCTAAAGTAAAAGAAACAATTTCTGTGAAATTTCAAGAGATAATAGAAGCAGAAGAATGGTACCAGAAGAGTTTTGAATATGAGAATTATTCTAACTTTTCCTTTCAAACTTCAGAATGGAATGAATGTACTTTTAAAAATATTTCTTTTGAAGATGTTAATTTAAAAGAAATTGGTATTATGGATTGTATTTTTTATAACTGTGATTTTTCTAATAGTAATTTTGAAAATCAGGCTTTTTATCGAGCAGAGTTTTATGATTGTAAATTTGTAGGAGTCAGTTGTTTTAAAACAAATTTTTATGATTGCTTGTTTCAAGATTGTAATTTAGATTATAGTAATTTCTCAGACTGCAAAATGAAAAGTAGTGAATTTACAAGTTGTCAATTAAGAGAAGCAAGATTTCATTCCAATCAGTTTTCTCAAATGGAATGGAATGAGTGTAATTTTTCAAACTTAGAATTAATTGAAACAAGCATGAGAGGAGAAGATGTCTCTAGTTGTAATTTAGAAGGACTAAGGGCGGATCCTAAGAACTTAAAAGGAATGATTATCTCGATAGAGCAATCTTATGATTTGATTTTACTCTTTGGAATTATCATTCGTTAGCTTTGATAAGTACTTCCCAAGAATTATAAAATGTGATAAAATTCTAGTAGAATAGAATGGAAGGGAAATTATGAAGAAGAAAAAAACGGTGAAAGAAATACCAAAAATAAAACAAAAAAACCCACTTAGTATTAAAGAATGGCTGTTTTGTATCAGTGCTCTTACAGTGCTAGCACTATTTTCGATATTACCTCCTACGTTTCGAATTGTATTTAAAAGTGATAAAGATAGAGAGAATGTGCCAGTAACTACCCCAGTTCCTACGATGGATTTACAATCGAATAAAAAGGAAACAGAACCGATTGATGATAGTAAAATGGAAAAAATAGCTTGTACAAAAGTAGAAGCAAATGAAAATTCTTATCAAGAAGAAGTAACCTTAATTTTAGCCTACGAAGAAGGTGGATTACAAGTTTACTCTGATACCAATAAGAAAACCTATAATTTACAATCAGAAGATCAATTAGCTCTATATCAAAAAGAAAAATTAATTTGCGATGATATTCCAAAGTCTTATTTAACTATTACAGGATTTAATTATGGTTGTAATTCAACAGAAAACAGTATTGAAGTTACGGAAAAATTTGACCTAAATGTTTTTAAAGAGAAAAGAGTAACAGTTGGAGAAGAAGAGGTGATTTTTAGTGCTCCCTATTATCCAAAACAAAATATCAGATTGATTCGAAAGGAACTAGAAAAAGTAGATTATGTTTGTGACGTAGTAGCACCAGTCACAGATACTCCTACTAGCTCCCCAGAAGAAAATAAAGAAACAGAGCCACTGCCTACACAAGGAAATATAGAAAATATAGAGTAGAAATTACTTTTTTAAGTGGATACTAATAGATATAAACAAAAGTAGAAAACATAAAAAGCAATTTACATAAATATAAAAATCTTTTGGAAAAGAGATAAATTGATTTCCTAATAAAACAATCAGTAGAAGAAAAAAGAGCACTAAATTCTCTTTTTTTTCTGTTTTAGGGATTGTGAATAGAAATAATTTTTTTAAGAAATAAATTAAAAATACCATTGGAAGAAAATAAAGTAAGATATAGGAAAAAGATAGAGTGGATTCTACACGCTCTAAAATATTTAAGAAAGAGATTTTTTGATAGGTTACCATGAGGGGATTTTTATAAAGATTGGTAAGATAGATTCCAAGAGAACTTAAAATTAAAAATAGGGTAATAAATTGGAAAATCCCATGATAGAAAATCGCATACTTCCACGTTTTTGTACTATTTTTTTTCTTATGAAGACGTTTTTTTGGAAAGTATAAGAGAATGAAAAAAGGAAGTGGAAGAGCACAAAAGAAGATGAGAGATGATTTCAATAGATTCATAGGTTGCGAAGAAAGTAGTGGTTTGATTTTTAAAAAGTTACATTGTGGAATAATTCCAAATAGAGAAATGATAAAGAATAAAAGATAAAGATAAAAGCAGATTTCTGTCACATGAAATAAGGATTCACCCGATTTTTTAAGAAAGTAAAAAAGTAACAGAAATAGTGGAAGTAGAATCCAAAATTCGTGAAATTCAGGTAATAAGTAGAAGTGAACAAAAGAAGAAAACTCTTGAGTAACTAAAAATAAAATAGAAAGAAAAGAAACAAAAAAGAGTAGTAGGAATAGAGGAAAGATTTTAGGATATAAGGCCTTTAATTTTTCAAATAAGTTTTTTTCTGGTAAGTAGTTTAAAATATTTTGAATCAGTAAAGCAAATAAAAACATCATAATAGAACCAATCAGAATGGCAAATAGAGCATCTTGACTAGAAAGAATTGTAAGCCGATGGAACCCAATCATAGGAATAAAAGCACTTAATAGAAAAAAGAAAGTTGTAAAATACTGAAATTGCGTAATTTTATTTTTTTTCATATAGGTAGCTTCCTTTCTAGATAATTATCTACTGTTTTCATTTGAATTTCAAATTTCAATTGGATGTCTTTGGAAAGAGTAGAATGATTTTGAAAAGAGAATAAATGATTTTGTTTCATTCGATAGGACAATTTTAAAAGATCATACTCTTTTTCTTGATATTGAAGGATGATTTTTTTGAGTCTTTTTTCTAACTCGTTTTTTAATTCCTGATTATAGTTATTTACTTCCATTTGAATATGAAAAGTTACTTGATCCTTTTTATAGGTTAAATTTGTTTGATTTTTATAAATCATTATGTCCTGATAGATGGTTTGATGAATTTGATTTTTTAACAGATTAATTAATATGGTATCATTTGGTGATACATAGTCTAAAACTTTGAAATTTTTAATGAGGGTCATCCCTTCAATTTCAAATTCCTTTTTATAAGAAACCAGTGGTAAAAATGTGTTTTGATCGATTAGGATTTCTTCTAAAAATTCTTCAAATGTAATTGATTTTGTAGTTCCCATATATTGTTCATTGGTTTTAATGAGATCGATTAAATCCTTAGATTCCATCTTTTTTTGAAATACATTTTTGATATCTGATTGAATCTGCACTAACTGAAAATTATTTCTAGTATCCCGTTGATTCAGTAAATAAATAAGAATATCTTTTAAGCGAAAGTTGATTGCATTTTCGGTTAATAATAAAGAGTCCATATGGGAAAGATAGATTTTTTTATTACTTTTTAAATATAATTTCTGAAATGCTTGTTGTAAGTCTTTTGCCTTTGCTTCATAAAAGAATTCTTCTTTTTCTAATATGCCATCCTCTTGATTTCCTTCGACGATATTCATATAGAGATGATATTCTTCATTTTGATAATCAATACCGAGTAGGTTTACTATTCCTAGTTCATTTAACTCTGTATAAGAAGTACAACCAGTGAGTATAAAAAAAGGAAATAATAAAATTAGATACTTCATCTTTGTCATTTCAAACTCCTTCCACGAACTTTATTTTTTTTCGTTAACAAGGGATTTCTAAATTTTGTCTGATTTACATTATTTAGTCTTACAAAGGCATCTTCCTGTTCCTTTAAAAGAAGTGGAGAAAAGGGAGCAAGATACGGTTTATGGAAAGAATGCATACTAGAGAGTTTAATAATTAAAAATAAGGACCCAAGGAAGATGCCATAAATACCAAAAATGGATGCAAGAATCATAAGTAGGATGCGGAAATATCGGATGGCAGATGACAGTTCAATGGAAGTAAAGACAAGGCCAGAAATTGCAGAAATGGCAATGACGATAATCATAATGGGAGAAATAATTCCTGCACTAACTGCAGCATCCCCTAGGACTAAACCACCGAGGATAGAAACAGCTGTTCCCATGGTAGATGCCATTCTCATATCACTTTCTCTTAGAATTTCGAAGGATACAGTCATTAAAAGCGCTTCAACTAAAGCGGGGAAAGGAACCGTGAGTCTTTGTGATAGAAAATTTAATAATAAATCGGTAGTAATAGCATCATGATTGTGTGTTGTAATTGCGATATAATAGGCAGGAATTAGGATCGAAATCAAAAAGGCAAGGAGCCTAATAATTCGAATAAATGAAATGTTAATCGGCTTTTGATAATAGTCATCTGGTGTATGAAAGAGGTCAATAAAAAAGCAAGGAAGGATTAAAGCATAGGGACTGTTATCACATAAAATGACCAGTTTTCCTTCTAAAAGTGCCATTGCTGCTAAATCTGGTTTTTCGGTAGTAATGATGGTTGGGAAAATAGTAGATTCTTCATGTAAATAGTCTTTTAAATATCCACAATCTAAGATTCCATCAATATTAATCGATTCTAACTTTTTTTGAATTTCCTTTACTAAAGAATCTTCTACAATATTTTGCATATAAAGAATTCCAACTTTTGTTTTTGATTGTTTCCCAATTTCTACAGAATGAATCCATAAATGCTCACTTTTAATCCGTTTTCGAATTAATCCAAAATTCTTATTAAAATTTTCTGTCAAAGAGTCCTTTGGACCACGAACAGAGATTTCTCCTTCACTACTAGTGATTCCTCGATCAAGGGTAGCACGTGTTTCAATACCAAAATAATGATCATCATCTAAAACAAAGATGGTGTATCCATTCCAAAGTTTATTTAGAAGATCTGAATAGTCTTTGATTTTAGTTACATTATGACCAGGAATGGAATTATAAAAAAATAAAAACAGATCATTTGAAGGTGTGATTTTTTCATCGATAATTTTAGAAATGTTTTTTAAAATCATATTACTAATATCGTTTCCACTGGAAAGGACTTCAGAATAGACAAGAGTGATTACCTGACTACATATATTAATTTCTTTATAGATAATATCTCCCGCATAATTGGTATCCTTTTTAATTCTTTCAATCATAATATCCCTTCTTTTTCTAATTTTAGTATGAGAAAAAAACAAAAGAATATCATGAAAATTCTAATTTTTATTGAAATTAATGGAAAAATATTATATACTATGTTGCAATTTAAAGGTGGTTGTTTCTATGATTAAAAATGTAATAATCAATCGTCAAATTTATCAGATAGACTTAAAACAAGGAATAAAGGGTAAAACAAATGGAATTTGTTACCAATTAAAAACAGAGGAGGAAGATTTAGCAGTTAAAATTTTTTATTTACGTGCTGACCGTCTTTCTGAGAAAGAAATTGAAGTTTTTAAAACCATTGAATCTGAAGTACATCCTATTGTAATAAGTAAGTACCCAGTATTTGATACTCAAGGGCAATATATAGGGAGTGCATCTTCTTTTATTCATGAAGATGTAAAACAGGAATCTAAGAATCGTCTTTATCAACTAGAAAAAGAGTTTCTACTAGAAAACTTAGGAATGATTCAGGAGAAACTCCCAATCTTTGATCAACATCACATTTTATTAAATAATTTAGGAATTCATAATCTTTTAATTGGTAGAGGAACACGTTTACCTCATGGAATTTATTTAATTAACGATAGTTATGATATGTTGGCAACTTTTGATACAGAATTTCATAATCAAAAAGAGTTTTATCGCTTTCTTTGTTCTATTATCAAATATCATCTAGTAACAATTAGAGGATTTGAAGGAGAGGAAGAGGATATCACAGAGTACTTGAATCAATTTATGAATCAATTAATGGATTCAAGACTTTTCTACGAAACCATTCCACAATTAGAAAAGAAAATGGCCTCTTTTTCTACACTCCAAGAATATTTAGATGACTATTATGAAACTGGCTTTCGGAAGAAATATCAAATGATTGGAAAGTAATATGAAAAATATATGGATAAATTATCAAATGTATGAATTACCTTTGGTAGGTGGAATGAATGGAAAAACTTCAGGGGTGTGTTATCATTTGAAAAACGAAACTGTAGATTGGATAGTCAAATTATATTATGAAGAGGATTGGGATGAGAAACTCTATCCTACATTGGAAGAATTAGAATTCTTTGGTAGCATTCACGAGAAAATAGTTCCTATCATAGTTAGTCATTATCCAGTATTTGATTCTAGTGGTAAATATATTGGATGTTGTGCTCCTTTTATTTATGAACCCCACGGAAAAACGAAAGATGTCATTTATCAAAAACTATCTCATGAGATTTTACTTCAACTCCATAAAGTGGAGAATACTCTTCCAATTGCGACAGAAAATAAAATTGCGTTAAATGACTTAACTCTTTTTAATATGAAATATGGAATGACGAAAGATTTAAAAGGGGGAATTTATTTATTTGATGATAGTTTTTATGAAGTAAGTTCTATGTCGAAAGAAACCCTTACAAAATGGAATCAGAACGAATTTAACGAACTGATTTATACAATTGTTGCTTTATACTTCTTTAGAAATGGGGAAACGCAGTATGAATCCGACGCACAGAAGGAGTTTGTCGCTCGTTTTCACGGGGAAATCGATCATTCTCTTGCTCTGTTGGAAGAGGAAAGTAAAGGTTTTCAAACATTAGGAGATTATTTAGAATCAGTAAAGGAAAAAAGATATCGTGTGAATTAAAGATCAGAAGAAATAATTCAGTTTTCTTCTTTTTTCTTGTATAATAAAATTGAGTGTGATGGTATGATAAATTTAAAAGAAAAAGATAGGTTAGATTTAACAATTGAGAAGTTAGATCATTTTGGAAATGGAATTGCAAAAGTAGAAAACCAATATGTATTTGTAAAAGGGGCTCTACCAAAAGAAAAAGTAAAAGCAGAAATTACCCAAGTGAAAAAGAAATTTTTAAATGCAGAAGTATTAACAGTAAAAAAACAATCAAACGATAGAGTTTTGGTTTCCTGCCCTTACTATGAACTTTGTGGTGGATGCCAAATAATGCATCAAAATTATTTAAAACAATTAGAATTTAAAAAGACAAAAGTAATTGAATTATTTCAAAAATTCGCAGGTATTGAACACTTAGAAATAGGAAAAATTCATTCTGGAAAGCAATTTGCATACCGAAATAAAGCCATTTTTCATGGAAAAAATAAACAACTTGGATTCTATCAAGAAAAAAGTAATGATTTAGTAGAAATTGAAAATTGCCTCTTAGTAGAAAAAGATTTAAATTATCTTTATCATAGAATACAAGAATATCTAAAAAATGACTCAAATGCAGTAATTCATGAGTTAATCATTCGTAAAACATCTTCTAACGAATATATGATTATAATGAATGGAAACTTAAATATAAAATCATTTCTTAAGTATTTAGATAATTTTTCTGTAACATCAGTTTATTTGAATCATGAGCTAGTATATGGAAAAGAATATATTACAGAAGAAGTTTTTGGTTTAAAATTCAGAATTTATCCAAATTCCTTTTTTCAAGTAAATTATGAAATGATGAAAAAATTGTATCAATTTGTAATTGATTATTATCAAAATCAATCCTACGAAACGATTTTGGATTTATATTGTGGAACAGGGACGATTGGAATGCTAGTTTCTTCTTATGCAAAAGAAGTAATTGGAGTAGAAATCGTACATGATGCAGTTTTATCAGCCAATCAGAATAAAAAAATCAATCAGTTATCGAATATTACCTTTCTAGAAGGAAAAGTAGAAGATAAAATTTCCGAGTTTCAAAAAATTGATTCTATTATTCTAGATCCACCAAGAAGTGGACTAGATTCCAAGACAAGGGAAACAATTTTAAAAATTGCTCCTAAAAGCATAGTTTATATTTCCTGTGATCCTGTCACTTTAGCAAGAGATGTAAAATCATTTCTAGATGAATATACAATAGAAAAAGTCAATTTAGTAGATATGTTTCCAAATACCTATCATGTGGAATGTGTATGCGTGTTAACTAGGAGATAAACCATTATAAACAATAGAAACAAATATAATCACTGATTCTGCAATAGGAACGAAAATATATAAACTTGCTATACTGAGAGAGTATGTGCTAGGTAGTAATAAGGAGGAATCAACAATTGTTAATGGTGGTCAAAAGCAAAAATGTATGCTAAAATAGTATTATTAAAAATAAAAAAGGAGATTTTATATGAAAAATTATATAAGTGTAAAAAATATTATACTAGTAGTAATCGTAATAGCTATACTAATCATTGCTTTCCTTTTAGGTGGAAAAGAGCAGGATAGTAGTAAGAAAAATTTAACAGGAACTCATAAAGTTGAAATTGTAATTAAGAACTATGGAACGATTCAAGCAGAATTATATGCAGACATTGCTCCAATTACTGTTACTAATTTTATGAATTTAGTAAAAGAAGGATTTTATGATGGACTTACTTTCCACCGAATTATAGATGGATTCATGATGCAAGGAGGAGATCCTACACAGGATAAAAATAGTAATCATCGAATTGCCAGTACCATTAAAGGGGAATTTAGCTCAAATGGTGTTTCTAATTCTTTAAGTCATACAAGAGGGACACTTTCTATGGCAAGAAGTGAGATAAAAAATAGTGCCAGTAGTCAGTTCTTTATCATGCATCAAGATGATCGAAGATTAGATGGAGAATATGCAGCATTTGGTAGAGTAACTGAAGGCATTGAAGTAGTAGATGCAATCTGTAAAAGCGCAGTAGTGGAAGATGATAATGGAACCGTATTATATGAAAATCAACCAGTGATTGAAAAGATTATAGAAGTAAAATAGAGAACTAGGGGGAGAATTTAGAAAATTATCTCTAAAAAATTCAATTCTTAACAGTAGAAAAAAGAAAAGGGAGGTAGCATGAACAAAATAGTTGTAACAAAGGAAGCAAAGTTAATAGACTACCTATTAGAAAATACAGAGTACTCAAGAAATAAAATTAAAAGTTTACTAAAATATCGTTCTATCTCGATTCCTGGAATCAGACAGATAAAACATGATACCATTGTAAAACCTCATCAAGTAATTTCTATCTCTTCAGAAAAGAAAGTTACTAAAATTGGAAAAATTGATATCGTTTATGAAGATGAAAACTATTTAGTAGTAAATAAACCAGGTGGAATGTTAACAACTTCAACAGAAAAGGAAAGTAATCGAACACTTTATCATTTTGTAAGAGAATATATTAAAGAACAAGACAAAAGAAACAAGATTTTTATTGTTCACCGTTTAGACCGTGAAACGAGCGGGTTAGTGCTATTTGCAAAAGATGAAGACTTAAAAAGAAAATTACAAGAAAATTGGGAAAAGGTAGCTCTTACAAGAAAATATGTAGGAGTTGTATCAGGAATTTTAGAAAAAAAAGAAGATCAACTGATTAACTATTTAAAGGAAAATACTCAGAATCGAGTTTTTATTTCAAAAGATTCGTCTGGAAAAAAAGCAATTACGAATTATAAGGTGATTCGTGAAAATAGAAATAGTTTATTGGAAATAGAAATAAAAACAGGTAGAAAAAATCAAATACGTGTTCAACTAGCAGAAATTAATCATCCGATTATTGGTGATAATAAATATGGTATGATTAAAGCTAAAAGAATGTATTTACAGGCAGTAAAATTAGCAATTAGAGATCCTATCACAAATAAAGTTTTGACATTTGAAATTGATACACCTAGGGATTTTCTAAGGCAACTATAAAAGATATATTGGAGGAACTGGAAATGGAGTATTTAAAAAATGAATTGAAAAAAATTTTTATTACATCAATGGTTACGTCTATTATTATGATTGTTATGGGGATTTTCTTACTTGCAAAACCGGATTTTGTTTTAACCACACTTTCAACAATCATTGGAATTATTGTTTTAATTCCGGGAATTATTTCTTTAGTTGATTATTTCAAGACAAAGTATATGCCTAACTTAGTAATAGGTGTAATTGCAGGAATTTTAGGACTTATATTTATTTTTAATCCTAAGTTTATATCAAGTATTTTACCTTTCGTATTAGGAATTTATTTCATAATTAATGGTCTGAGTAGGCTTCAATATGCCGTAGAGATGAAGAAAAATAAAGTTCCAGAGTATGCACCTTCGTTGATATCTTCTATTTTAATTTTAGGTTGTGGAGTTTTGCTGATTGTTAATCCGTTTAGTGGAGCGATGGCAATGACACAAGTAATTGGAATTTTTATGATTATATATGCAGGATTAGATATTTATAATGCAGTTACTACCAAGCAGAAAGTGAAAGATTTTATTGTAGAGGTAAAAGAATGAATCTTTTTCTTTGGTATCCAAAATGTAGTACTTGTCAAAAAGCAAAAAAATGTCTAGATGAAAAGAATATTTCTTATCAAATGAGGGACATTAAGGAAGAACCTTTATCGAAGGAAGAAATTGTGAAAATTATTCAAAACTATAAAATCGATTTAAAAAAACTGTGGAACACCAGTGGAATTTTATATCGACAAAAAAATTTAAAAGAAGTGCTTCAAACGATGAGTGAAAATGAAAAAATAGAACTACTAGCGAGTGATGGAATGCTTGTAAAAAGACCGATTTTTATGAGTGAAGGTCAAATACGGATTGGTTTTAAGAAGCAGGAATGGGAGGAAATAAAGTGAAGAAAGCAAAAGAAATCGATCAATATCAGTACATGAAATATCGTGTATTTTGCTGGTACATGATTATTGTTTTTGGAATTTTAACGATTGCACTTTCACTGCTTTCGCTTTTTAAAAATATTTCTCCCATCTTTGCCATACTTTCATTTATTATGGAAGTAGTATTTACAAAACTAATGAACCATTTTAAAACTGAAGAAAAGCAAAAAGAAAAAGAGTAGCCTAGCTATACTTTTTTTGAGGATGATGATAAAATTTTGGAATAAAATTAGAGTTTTGCGTTTTTCCTTCTTGAATAAAAGCATTCGTAATTCCAAGATCACATGCATAATTAATAATTTCATCATATTCTTCTTCTCTGAGTGTACGATTTAAATTTGGAAACCTTTTGATTTTACGAACGGGAGTATATTGATTCATAATACTAATACAGATTGTATCTTTATAGGTTTGATACAAATATTTTAATACATTTTTAGAGTCTTTTACATGTCCTGGTAGACATAAATGCCTGACAATTACTCCTTTTTTTAATATATGATTAGCATCATACTCTAATGTTCCTACTTGTTTTAACATTTCTTGAAGACTTTCTGTAATACAATTAAAATAATTAGAAACACTTGAATATTGATATGCTAGATCTGGATTGAAATACTTAAAGTCAGGTAAATAAATATCAACAATTCCATTTAACATTTGAATCGTTTCTTTTTTCTCATATCCACTTGTATTATAGACAATGGGTATTTTTAGACCATGTTTTTTCGCAAGATGAATTCCTTCGATGATTTGCAATACATAATGTGTAGGAGTAACTAAATTAATATTATGAGCACCTTTCTCTTGGAGCTCTAAACAAATATTCGCAAATTCTGGAATGGTAATTTCATATCCTATATTTTTTTCACTGATTTGATAGTTTTGACAATAGATACATTTTAAATTGCAATGAGAAAAGAAAATCGTTCCAGAGCCATTGGTTCCTGATAGGATAGGTTCTTCCCATAGGTGCAAAGAATATCTAGCAATTTTCATTTTGTTAGATGCAGCGCAGATTCCTTTTTCATTACTAGCTCGATCCACATGGCATTCTCTAGGACAAAGTGTACATTTTTTTAATTTTTGAGGCATAATCATTCACCCAAACATATTATACTATATTTTAAGAGTAGAAACTAAGATTTAATGGTTTCCTTCTTTTTTTCTTTTCTCCGAATTCCACCACATAATTCATCTAATGAGATATGAAACTGTTTGGCTATTTGATAAGCAAATGCTGTAAGAATCAATGTTTCACCATTTTCATAAGCACTGATTGTCGATTGTGTAGTATTGAGTAATTCTGCCAATTGACGTTGAGAATACCCATTTTTTAATCGAATTTTTCTTAAACGCTTTCCCACTTTTTCTAAATCTAAATTTAATTTTTTGGAGTCTGTTTTCTCTTCAATCTTACTGATTCCAGTAACATAATCAAGAGAATGCTTTGTAATATTACAAAAATCTACTAGTTTACGAAGTGGAATCAGTTCTTTTCCAGTTTCCCATCTAGAATAACAAGATTGTGGTACATTTAATAATTGTGCCATTTCCTGTTGCTTAAAATCTAAATCCTCTCTAATATCTTTTAATCTTTGAAATAAGACATAATTAGAAGAAAGCATAATATCACCTAATACTATTTTCTAACTTAAAAGTTTAATATGATTTTCTTATACGTAAATACGATTTATGTGTTATAATCATAGAATAAGGAAGAAGGAATAAAATGGATTCAAAAACAATAGAATTATACTGTAAATATATCATAAAGCCTTTAGAAAAACAGAAAAGTCAACTAGAAAAGGAAATTTTAAATACGAATTTTTTAAAAAAGTTTATGAAAAAAAAGGAATTAATCTTTATTCAGAAAATGTTAGATGAAAAATTAGCATATTTATCAGAAATGATTTATGGAAAAGAAATAGACATATAAAATTTGTATTTCTATGTTTTTGATGTTAGAATTAAGAAGTAGGAGGAATGATTTATGGATGAAAAAAGAAAATCTGGATATTTAATAGGAATTGTAGGTGCAATGATTGGTGGATTAATTGCTTCCTTACCATGGATATTAGTCTATGTATATGGGGATATGATTTTTTCCTTACTAGCATTACCAATCGCACTTGGTGCTTGGAAAGGATATCAATTAATGAAAGGAAAACAAGATGGGAAACTTCCCTATATTGTTGCAGTAATTTCTTTATTAGTGATTACTCTAGCCACTCTAGTGATTATTCCAATGCTACTAGGAACAAAAAACGGACTAAATTTTTCTTTTGATACACTAGATTTATTATATCAATCTAGTGAGTTCAAAACAGCTATATTCAAAGATTATGCAATTTCTGTTTTATTTACATTTTTAGGAATCGGTGGTGTTTTAGGTCAAATCAAAGAATCGGTCGAGGAATAGTTAAAAAAACTTTCATTTTCGCATAAAACAAGATATAATAGGCAATTAAAGGAGAGAACATTATGTTAAAAATTAAAAATGTAGTACCTTACATATTAGGAATTACTACGATTACTGTTGGTATAACTTTAATTCGAAAACACAATTTAAAGAAGAAGAATTTAGAACAACAAGTGATAGAGAATAATCTATTAAAAAATAACTCTCTTCATAGTAATATAGAAGATAAAGAAGATCATCATTATATTGAACTAGCTAAATTTGGGGAAGAACTTAATTATATGACAGCATCTCAACTAGAAGAAAAACGCCATTATATTGAATTAGACATGACTCATGTAAAGACAAAGATTTCTTAAAAGAATTATGTTTTGAAAGGGCAATTAGAATAATTGCTCTTTTTGGTTGAAAAGGGACCATAAAACATGATAAAATAAAAACATATCCATAGAATAGTGGTGGAAATTAGGAAAATAAAGATTTATTTTACTATAGAGAATATTATGGATGAGACTTTTGATGATAATGCACGGGTCTTTTTTCTTGTTGGTATTGGAAGGAGTTGAACTATGAATTATTTATTGTTGATTTTAGGATTTTTTTTCTTGGTAAAAGGAGCAGATATCTTTGTAGAAGGTAGCTCCAATTTAGCAAAAGTGCTAAAAATACCAACACTAATTATTGGTCTTACAATTGTAGCATTTGGTACAAGTGCCCCAGAAGCAGCCGTTAGTATTACGTCTTCTTTAAGTGGTAGTAATGAAATTACCATTGGAAATGTACTCGGTTCTAATATTTGTAATTTATTGTTAGTATTAGGAATGAGTGCTTTATTCAAAAATCTAAAAACAAAAAAGAAAGTAGTACAAAGGGATTATTTATTTTGTCTTTTTTCATCGGCTGTTTTATTAATTATGGTATTAGAGGAATTTCTATTAGGACAAGAATTTGCGATAATTACTAGAAGTGAAGGACTAATCTTACTTTGCTTCTTAGGAATTTATTTATATGCCTTAATTTTAGAAGCACTTTCAGAAAAGAAAAAGTTAACAGTAGAGAAGAAAAAGTTTTCATGGAAGGATATTTTCTTTATTATATTTGGTGGAATTTGTATCATGATAGGAGGAAATTTAGTTGTTAATTCGGCAGTGAAGATTGCAAGAACCTATCACATTAGTGAAAATTTAATTGCCCTTACGATCGTTGCAATTGGAACATCTCTACCAGAATTAGTGACCAGTGTCGTAGCGGCCATGAAGGGAGAAACAGATATTGCTATTGGTAATGTCATTGGAAGTAATATTTTTAATATTTTCTTTATTCTAGGATTATCTTCTGCCATTACCCCTTTAACATTAGAAATAAGTTCTCTAATCGATATCATCATGATGACAAGTGTTGAGATTCTTGTATATTTATTTATGTTAAGAAAATTAGAAATTAATCGAAAAAAAGGATTATTTATGCTTTTCCTTTATGCAAGTTATATTGTTTATATCATTTTAAGATAGAAAGAGGGAGAAAATGAAAAAGTCAGTGTGGCATAGTAGCACAGAGGAAGAAATTTTTAAAGTATTACATGCAAGTAGAGAAGGATTAACTTCTAAAGAAGTAGAGAATCGATTAGAAAAATACGGGAAAAATGAATTACCTCAGAAAAAGCAGACAAGTATTTTAAAAATCCTACGAGAGGAAATCACGGACCCAATTGTTTTACTTCTAATTGTTACAGTAATATTTTCTTTTTTAATTGGGGAAGTCGTAGATGCATGTGCAATTATTTTTATTATTTTAGTAGATTTAGTATTAGGTACCATTCAAGAATGGAATGCTGAAAAAAACGCCATGTCTCTAGCAAGTTTGATTAAGGTTCACTGTAATGTGATTCGAAATCACCGTGCTAAACAAATTGATTCTAGTGATCTAGTCGTAGGGGACATTGTAGAACTAGAATCTGGTGATAAAATCAGTGCAGATTTAAGAATTCTAGATTGTCATAATTTTCAAGTAGATGAAGCAGTACTGACAGGAGAAAGTTTGGCAGTTCAAAAACAAAATGAGGTATTGAAAGAAGAAACATCTCTAGCAGATAGAAAAAATATGGTATATGCAGGAACCTCTGTTATGACTGGTCGTGCTCTTTGTATCGTAGTAGCAACGTCAATCGAAACTGAAATTGGTTCGATTGCCAATCATGTAGCGAATACAAAGGAAGAAAAATCCCCACTTTCTATTCGAATGGAAAAGTTTTCAAAGCAGATTACACTTTTAATTATTATGATTGCCATAATAATAGCAGTGATTTTATATCAAAAGGGATTGAGTGGAAGTGAGATATTCTTATCGGTAATAGCTCTTAGTGTTTCTGCAATGCCAGAAGGTTTGCCACTGGCCCTTACGATGGCACTGACAATTGGTTCGAATCGTATGGCAAAAAAGCAAGTAATTGTAAAGAAATTAAATTCTGTCGAAAGTCTTGGTAGTTGTACTATAATCGCTAGTGATAAAACAGGGACCTTAACTGTGAATGAACAAACTGCTAAGAAAATTATCTTGCCTTCAGGAAACATTTTTGAAATTGAAGGAAGAGGATATAATGATGAAGGAAATGTCGTTTCTAAGGAACAATTATCTATTGATTTAGTAAAATCAATTGGCCTTTTAGGAGTATTAAATAATGAAGGACATTTAGAAAAAAGAAAAGGTGTTTTTGAAAGTTATGGAGACTCAATTGATATTGCTTTTTTATCACTAGGAAGAAAATTAAAAGTTTCTAATTCAGAATATGAAATAGTGGAAGTGATTCCTTATGAATCTGAAAATAAATATTCTGCAGTATTTTATGAATCAAATGGAAAAATTCATTGTACAGTAAAAGGTTCAATTGAAAAGATTTTGGAATTTTCAACTATGATGACTGATAATGAAAAGATAGTTCCCTTAGACAAAAAAAGATTATTAAAGCAAAATGAAGCTTTAGCAAAAGACGGGTATCGGGTGATTGCTCTTGCCGATGGAGTAGTTCCAAAAAAGAAAAAATATAGTGAGGCAGATATTAAAAAATTAACCTTCCAAGGATTGGTTGGATTTATCGATCCAGTACGTGAAGAGGTAAAAGATTCAATTCAAAAATGTAGGGAGGCAGGAATTAAAGTATTAATGATTACAGGAGATCATCCATTAACTGCTTTTGCAATTGCTAAGGAGTTACAATTAGTAGAAACATGGGAGGAAGTAGCAACAGGGGATGAGATGAAAGAATACCTAGAAAAAGGAACGGAGTCATTTGATCAATGGATCAAGAATAAGCGTGTGTTTACGAGGGTTACACCTTTAGATAAATTGAAAATTGTAGAGTCTTTGAAACGGCAAGGAGAGTTTGTTGCAGTCACTGGAGATGGGGTCAATGATGCTCCAGCACTTCGTAGTGCCAATATTGGAGTTGCGATGGGAAGTGGCACTGATGTTGCGAAAGAAACAGCATCTATGATTATTGTGGATGATAATTTTCAATCGATTGTTGCAGGAATCAAGGAAGGAAGATGTGCTTATAGTAATATCAGAAAGGTTTGTTATATGTTACTTTCTTGTGGAATGGCAGAAGTTTTATTTTTTGTACTATCCATTATTTTTAACTTACCAATGCCTCTAGTTGCTATTCAATTATTATGGTTGAATCTAGTAACAGATGGACTTCAGGATTTTGCGCTTTCTTTTGAAAAAGCAGAACCGAATGTGATGAAGGATATACCAAGAAATCCAAAAGAATCACTATTTAACCGCCTATTATTAGAAGAAGTGTTAGTCGCAGGTATTTCGATTGGCATTCTTGTCTTTCTGCTTTGGTATTATCTAATTAAAAATGTTGGAATGGATGTATCCACTGCTCGAGGATATGTAATGGCACTGATGGTATTTATTCAAAATATACATGTCTTCAATTGTCGCAGTGAAAAAGAGTCATTCTATAAAGTATCACTAAAGAGTAATTTATTAATTCCAATTGTTATTTTTGGATCCATTCTCTTACAAATACTAGTGATGGAAGTACCACTACTCAGTACATTTCTTCAAACGAGTTCTATTCCAATTACGGATCTACTGCAACTAGCACTTTTCGCTATGTTAATTCTTCCAATTGTAGAAATTTATAAAAAACTAAAAATATATACTTTTCAAAAATACAAATAGAAATAGGAGGTGAATTTTGAATTTTCATTAGAAGATTTGAAGAAATTCATCCTATTTTTTTATGTGAAAATCTATTTTTACTCATTTTACAACCTATTTTTCTTTTGTTATAGTGAGATTGTATTTGATCAAATGCACCTTAAAATTTAACAAATAGGAGGTTTTGAAATGGTTCAAAACAAAAGATTATATCAAGAATTATTAGAAAATAAAAAAGTATTACCTGGAATTATGGATCCTGTATTTAAAAGAATTATGACACATCATAAGGACTATTTAGGATTTATTTTAGAAAGGTTTATGCCAATAACAAAAGAAGAAATTGAAAAAGAGGGACAATTTCAAAATGTGGAATTACCATCTCATCATATGTCACTAAAAACAGGAAGAATGGATTTACTATTAAAAATTAAAAATTATTCTATAAATTTAGAAGCAAACAGTAAAATTGATCAAGCATTATT
>CAJTXV010000010.1 GCA_910584255.1 uncultured Bacilli bacterium | reverse complement strand
GTATAGTGGACTTTCACCGCCTAGTCATATGCCATGACTGGCACACAAAAAAGAACTATAATTATGCAATTACTGTTCCTTTCGTTATATTTGAAGTAGCTGACTTGGTAGTAAGCATATTATCTACCAATGCAGATGCTTCATTTGTATAATTAATTTTAAGAGATGCCCCTGTTACTGTTGCAGCATCAAACAACATATTTTCATAAATAGTTGTTGGTGAAGAGGATATATTCAAAGTTGCATTAATTCGGTAACAGTATTGGAACATATTTTTCATATTATGAACATTGGTTGTATTAAAGTGATCCAATTTAATCGTTGAAATTTGAGTACAACTATCAAACATATAACTCATATCTGTTACATTCGTTGTATCAAAACTACTTAAATCAACAGATGCAAGATTGATATTATAAGCAAACATATAACTCATGTTTTTTACTGATGCAGTATTAAAGTTTTTAAGGTTCAATGTAGTTAATGCTTTACAACCAGAGAACAATGATGCCATATCCGTTACTTTCGCAGTATTGAAATTACTTACATTTAAAGAAGCAAGGACTGTACAACCATCAAACATATAACTCATGTTCTCTACATTGGAAGTATCAAAGCCACTTAATTCCAAACCAGTTAATTGTTCACAGTATGCAAACATATAGCTCATATCCGTGACATTTGTTGTTTTAAAGCGACTAACATCAAGACTTGTTAATTTGCCACAGGAAGCAAACATAGCAATCATTCCTGTAACATTCAAAGTATCAAAATGACTCACATCGAGACCTGTTAAATTACTACATCCATCAAACATATTGTTCATATCCATTACTTTAGTTGTATTAAAATGACTGACATCTAATGTTGTCAAGCTTGAACAACGTCGAAACATAACAGACATATCTGTAACATTGGACGTATCAAAATTACTTACATTGACTGCGGTTAGACTACTACAATTTGAAAACATATTTGCCATATTGGTAACATTAGTTGTATTAAAGTTACTAACATCTAATGTTGTTAAACTACTACAACCATCAAACATCATATTCATATCATAGCATCTAGAAGTATCAAACCTAGTAACATCTAAAGTACCAACTGCCTTACAGTTATAAAACATTAATGCCATATTCACTACTTTAGAAGTATCAAAATTACTTATATTAATAACTGGCAACTTCTCACAAGATGAGAACATCATTCCCATATCCGTTACCTTCGAAGTATTAAAACTACTAATGTCTAAAGACGTTAAACTCGTACAATAAGCAAACATACTACTCATACTGGTTACATTGGAAGTATCAAAGTTACTTAACCCTAAGTTTTGTAAACTATAACACTCATTGAACATATTATTCATATCACTGACATTCGTTGTATCAAAGCGACTTAAATCAAGGCTTCCAAGTTTATGACATCCATGAAACATAAAAGACATATTAACAACCCTTGAAGTTGTAAATGTTTCCAAATTTAAATTAGTTAAATTTTCACAGCCTTGAAACATTCCCTTCATCATTACAACAGAAGGGGTTTGAAAACTGGATAGATTTAAATTGGAGAGATTGGTACACCCTTTAAACATCTCTGTCATAAGCATTACTTTAGAAGTATCAAAACTACTTAAATCTAAGGTAGGAAGATTTGTGCATCCAGAAAACATTTGAGACATCTCAGTAACTCTCGAAGTATTAAAATGACTTAAATCCATAGTAGTTAATCTTGGCAAATTCCCAAACATACCTGCCATATTGGTTACATTTGTAGTATCTAAAATACCTAAGTTCTCAATCGTTTCTAATCTCTCAAACCCGTAAAACCAAAAAGCACTCATTGGATTTGCGACAATTGCCCCATCCCCTTGAATATAGGCTGTATGAGTTCCATCTCCATTTGAAACGACCCTAGCAATCACTGATCCATCCCCTGCCTGTGAAATATCAAAATTTTCTATTTCACTATGAACAGAAGCAATGACATCTTGAAATATGATTCTACTAATAGAAGATTTATATTTCCATAATTTTTGGTTATAAGTTTCAGTACCAACGGATTGAAGAATGGAAACACGTTTTGGATTCACATCTCCATTTACTGTTTTGGCAATCGACATTTTTGCCCACTCTGCTCTTAGTAAGACATCTCTTTCTGGCATAATGAAATATTCATCGTTATATTGTTGTACATTGGGAGTTACAATTTTCCAACCACGAAATTGATATCCTTTACAGCTTGGTACCTCATCACTTACTTTAATTATATTTAGTACATGATAAGTCTGTGTTTCTGGGGTTTCACTAATTGTACAATCCTTTGGTGCATTGATATCATAACTTACATCATAATGAGTTCCCAAAACAGGTGTACGATCACTAGCGACTCTTTCCTCAACCGTTCCCAATTTATAAGAAACTTCTTCTTTTTGATTAGTTGCAAAAAGTCCAACATCTTTTTGAAAATCTGATTTTAAATTTACAATGATTGTCAGAGTTTCAGTGGTTCCTGTTTGGAATGTATTCATATACCAAGATATTTTAGGAACACCTTTTTCTTCTGTTAACTTTACATCTCCAAGGGAAGAATCAACACTAGAAACAGAAGCAACTCCAAAATAATCCGACTGAATCCAATCTGTTAGTTCAAATCTATCATAGAGAATAGAAGTATCTGCTACTTTCTGAAGTATCTTTCCTAAAGTATTCACATTTGCTACATATTGATAATCACTAATGGATTCAATGGATGGGAGCACTTCATTCCCCATGTCATATTGAACTGCTTTAATTGTTAAATAAGGATACTGTGATTTTAGATAAGCATATTCTAATAATTCATTAGGAGTTCCTCGGTCTGCAAATCCATCCGTTAAGAAAATAGCACTACATTCTCTGTCATCTTCTTTTTGATAAGTACTTAAAAGTTTTTCAACTTCAAGTAATGCATCATAATGATTCGTTTGTCCCTTATTACTAAGTAAATTAATATCTCTTGCAAGTACACGAGCGTTATTACTAAAGATAGAAACTGTATCAGCATTCGTTCCATACGCAATCACTGCAATATGGTTATTACTATTCTCTAACACCTGTTCAATTAGGCTAATAATCTCCGCCTTCATGATTGCTAGTTTTTCTCCCTCCATTGAGTCGGAAAGATCCAATACTAAAATGATGTCACGATTTTTTGTATTTTCTTTTGCAATAGATTCTACTTCAAATGTAATTTTAGCCTTATTAATATCTATCCATTCTGCACTTTTTGTTACTTCAAAACTCCCCTCTTCTTTACTTGCATAATTTAATGCTTTAGAGGAAAATGAAATGCTTGGAGTAGCTTCTAGTAATGAATATGAATTAATAAAAAGACAAAGTATAATAGAAATAATTCCTAAACTAACACACCCTATCATAAAATTTTTATTTCCCATTCTTTCGATTAACTCTCTCATAGCACCGCTCCAATCTTATAATATTATAGCACTTTCAAATACCAAGTTCAACGGATATCTTTAAGATTACTCTTCGTCTAATTTTACCAGTACCTCTCTTGGTTTTGATCCATTTGCAGGTCCAATAATTCCTCTTTCTTCTAGCAAATCGATAATTCTGGCGGCACGGTTATAGCCCAAACTATATTTTCTTTGTAATTTAGAAGCACTCGCTTGTCCAGCCATAATTACATATTCAACAATTTCATTATAAAGAGGATCCTCATACTCTTCAGGTGCATTTTTAACATCATCAACACTCATACCACCCTCACTAGAGCCTTCTCCTAAGTTCATAAATCTTTCATCGTATTGTGCCTTTTGTTGTGAAATTGCCCAATCACAAAGCTTTTGTAAGTCTTCATCAGAGACATAAGCACCTTGTACACGAACTGGTGCATTTTCACCCATTGGTAAAAATAACATATCCCCTTTTCCAAGTAGTTTTTCAGCTCCTATTTGATCTAAAATGGTACGTGAATCAATACTTGATGATACAGCAAATGAAATACGTGATGGAATATTAGCTTTTACTACACCTGTAATAACATCGGTAGATGGTCTTTGTGTCGCAATAATTAAGTGAATTCCAGCAGCACGTGCCATCTGTGTAATTCTCATAATAGAGTCCTCTACTTCTTTACTAGCTACCATCATTAAATCAGCAAGTTCATCGATGATTACTACAATATAAGACATATGATTTAATTGTTCTTCTTCTGGTTTTCCTTCATTTTGTTTATCTACCCATTCATTATAAGTAGAAATATTTTTTACTCCTTTTTCACTGAAAGTATCATATCTATCTTCCATTTCTCTTACAATTCTTTTTAAAGCATCATTCGCTTTTCTAGGATCTGTCACCACAGGAATTAATAAATGTGGAATACAATTATACATACTAAGTTCTACTTTCTTAGGATCCACTAATACTAATTTTACTTCATTTGGTTTAGTTCTCATCAAGATAGATGCAATGATGCAGTTAATACAAACAGATTTACCACTACCAGTAGAACCAGCGACTAACATATGAGGAGTTTTATCAATCTCACAAAAGATAGAATTTCCCATAATGTTTTTACCTAAAGCAACCAAAAGCTTACTATTCTTTTTATTTTCTGGAACAGAATCTAAAATTTCTCGTAATCCAACAGGGCTCACAGAATCATTCGCGAGTTCAATACCAACTGTACTTTTTCCAGGAATTGGTGCTTGAATACGAACATCCTTTTTTGCTAGAGCCAAAGAAATTTCACGATTTAAACTTAATATTTTACTAACCTTTGTTCCAGAAGAAATTTCTAATTCATACTGAGTAACACTTGGCCCAACATTTACCTCTACTACTTTTGCAATAATATTGAAGTCCTTTAACACTTTTTCTAATTTTAAGATATTCGCTTCTATAATTTCATTATTATTCCCAGCTTTTCCTTTCTTAGTTACAGAAAGCAATGATAAGGATGGTAATTGATAATTCCGATTGGTATTATCATGAATTTGAACTTCTCTTTGAACTTCATTCTCTGGAACTGCCTCTCCCATCATAGATGGATTTTCAGAAGTTGTATCTTTTGCATGAGTTAATTCATCAATACTATGAATTCTAATTTTACCATCGGTAGAAGAATCTTCCTTAATCATAGCATCTTCTTTTTCAAGTTCTTCTTTTAAAATAGAAGAATCATTGACAATAACACCCGTTTCTTCCAAACTTGGCTTCTTCTTCTTTTTTGGTCTTTTAAATATTTTTGTAATAAAGGATACAATATCAAATCCTGTTAACATAGCAATACTTACTAATAAAAAAAGAATGGAAACAATATAAGTACCCTCTAAAGCAAATAATTTATAAAATAAAACACTAAATAAGGCTCCAATCACACCAGCACCTTTTAAAGTAAGTGCAGTATCATCCATAATATGCTGAAAATTAGCAACTAAATTATCAACGGTTACTTGAAATACCATTAAAATATCCTTCGAATAGGTTTTTACATAAGTAGTATGTTCTAATACTAATAAACCCACCATTAAGAGATATAATCCAATCATACGATTTGAAAAAAAATCAGGAAGCTCTCTTTTATAAACCATATAGCATCCTAGAAAAAAGACAAAAAGTAATAAAACTTGATACCATGTCCCAATTAAAAACATAGCAAAACTAGCCCCTAGTTCTCCAATAATACCAAGGGGTGTAGGTACAATACTTAAAATTGAAACAACAATCAAAAAAAGTCCAATAACCTCATTCCAATGTTCAAATTTCTTTGCTTCTGCTTTCTTTTTCTTTTTTGTTTTTGCCATAAAAAATACACCTCATATATCTTAATTTCATTATAACGTTTTTTATAAAAAAATAAAAGATTTAATCAATAATTTGACATTTACAATTGATATTTAAGTATTTAGAATCGTTTCAAAAAAAAGGAAAAACTATACATATTAAAATGTATAGTTTTATTTCTTTGATTGTACCCTATTTCACACTTCCAAATCGAGAGAATGGAAATAGTACAAATGAGGTTTTTCCTAATATCTGGTTTCTTTTAACAACTCCAAAACTTCTACTATCTAAAGAATCCGTTCGATTGTCTCCCATTACAAAGTAAGTATCTCCTGGAATATGACTTAAATCAATCGAATGTAAATCAAAATCATAAGTAACACGATCCGAATGATGATCTTCCACTTTCTTCCCATCTACGTAAAGTTCGTTATCTTTATATTCAATAAATTCTCCTGGAAGACCAATGACCCTTTTAATTAGTTTTTGACTTCCTACTTGAACAACTACAATATCAAAACGCTTAATTTCATGGAATCTATAAGTCATTTTATCTAAAATCATAAAATCTTTATTATGAAGTGTATCCTTCATACTATTCCCATTGACTAAGATAGTTCCAAAAGCGAACTTTTTAATACATAGAATAACAATTAAAACTAAAATGTATGGAAGCAATTCTTTAAAATAATGTATAATTTTGTCTCTCATAATTGAACCCCAAAAAACAAAAAAAGACACATGGTCTTTTATTTGTCTCTTCTTTCTTTGATTTTATATTGACCAACGAAACCTCTTAGGAATGTTAATTTAGCACGTCTTACTTTACCCTTCTTAACAACTGTGATTCCAGCAATTTTTGGAGAATGAATTGGGAATACTCTTTCTACTCCAATTCCTGAAGACATTTTACGAACAGTAAATGTTTCAGAAACACCTCCATTTTTACGGGCAATTACAATTCCTTCAAAAGCTTGAATTCTTTCTCTTTTTCCCTCGATAATCTTAACATCAACACGTACAGTGTCTCCTACTCTAAACTCAGGAATATTAGGATTCAATTGCTTTTCAGTAATCTTATCAATTACATTTGCCATATACGATATCTCCTTTCTTTGTTTTTACTGTAATCATATTCTAAAAATATAAATATATAAACATGAACATCGGATTACTAACGTCTTAAATTATAACAATATTTAGTAGAAAATGCAACTATTTTCGAAACGTTTTTAAGACATTCTTTAAGAAGCTACTGACAACTATAATCTGGAAGTGTTGCTTTAAAACTTTGATAAGAAGAAGTTGCCATCATTGCTTTTGTTTTATAAGTTAAAATAACATTGGAAGCATTAGAACCTGTCACATCGACTGTCATCCCCGCTCCCGTTCCCTGTAATTTAGAGGAATTATCCCCTAATTTAATTACCATTTGCGTATTAATCTGATTTAGATGGGCACGTCCTTTATTACTAGTTTCGCTATATCCCTGTTGATAACTATCTTGATTTACTTTACCTGTACCAACAATTCTTTTCCCATTCACCCATGCAACCTGTCCAGAACTAAGTGAATCTGCTGTAATATCTCCTGGAGTCAGTTCGCTAAGAGGAGTTGTAGTAATCACAATATCTTTTGGATAATACCCTTCTAATATTTTATAACTTTCTCCAGGATTTAAATTCATATCGTTCGTACTATCACGAACTGGAATTGTTCCAGTTACTAGTTTTCCATTGACCCAAGCAGTTTGTCCTTCTAAAATATCCCTTTCTGTTGCTGTTCCTTCTATTTGATCTTCCAAATAATTCACAATAATTTGAGTATTCCCATCATGATATCCTTCTGGAATCACATAAGTATCCCCTGCGTTTAAAGTAATAACTTGAGAAGAAATTTTTGGCATAGTTCCAGATATTAACTCATCCATTGCCCAAGCTGTTTTTCCTTTTAAAATATCCCTTTCTGTTGCTGTTGCGTCTCCACTGCAAGCACGAATCACTATGGTATCTGCTGCTGCCAATGAATCTAATTCCTGTTTGGATACATAAATTTTATTTTCATTTTCTATATTACATGTAATATTCACTAAAACAACAAGTACAAAAAGTAAAGTACAAAGAACAACAAATCTTGCTTCCTTTTTCATATCGTCACCTCTATTCAAAATTCATATAAGAAATATTAATTCGTGGTGGATTATCACGGCCCCCCAAATATTCGTTAGTCAACATGCCTGTTTTTTGAAGTTCAATACTAACTGTAATACTATCATAGGGAGCAATATCAATCGTTTGATTTTCATCTACAGTCATCGTAGTAGAGGTAGACCCTGTACAATTTAAAGTAATTATATAATGATCTACTACTTTTGTAGTAATATCTCCAATTCTTAATTTCGTATATTTAGAAGTATCAATGGTAAAATTAAAATGCTGATACTGAATTCCATTATTAATAAATCTAAAATATGCCTCCATATTGGTAAGTTTTGCAGTACATCTACTGTTTCCATCAGAGACTCCTTTTTGATACCATGTATTTTTATCAGAACCTGTACCAACAATCTGTACTCCATTCACCCAAGCAGTCATCCCTACTGGAATGTTATCCGCTGTTGCATTTCCAGTGGTTTGCTCTACCACCGATTTTACACGGATTACTTCTGTTCCATTATGGTATCCTGCTTTAATAGTATAGGTATCTCCAGAATTTAAGGTTTTACTTTGTTTGGTTGCATCCATCATTATTCCCGTAATCTTTTCCCCATTAATCCATCCCGTTTTTCCAGATAAAATCTGATTAGCAGAAGCAGTCGCAGGTGTATTACTCGCTAAATGATTGGCTGTAATTTTACCAGTACCATTATGATATCCTTCTGGAATTAGAAAAGTTTCTCCTGGTACTAAGGTCTTATTAAGTGCTCCATTGTCAACCATAGTTCCAGTCACCTTTTCTCCATTCACCCATGCCGTTTTTCCAAAAGTAATATCTTCAGGACTTACATTCCCACTACTACTATTACAAGCCCGAACAATTTGAACTTCTTGTTTTTCTACGTTCCCAAGCTTATCTTGTACATAAATAGTCCCCTGGTTATTAGAAGCAAAATTCCAACTACTGATAGGACTAAAGTTTACCCCATCAATAGAATAAGTATTCCCATTTAAATCGACTCCAACACCAGAATCCGCCACATCCTGAACTGTAATACCTAATAAATTTCCTTCCTTAATTCCATTTTCACTACTTTGAATAGTAAATGTTGGTCCTTTGCTATCTCCCCTTACTAAATGCCTAATCGCTTCACTATAATTTCCACCAGTATCTATGGCTCTTACAAAAACATTTCCATTATAATTTGTATAAGTTTCTGTATATCCATCCATCTTATGCCAATTGATAAAATCTGTACTATATTCAAAATAGTCTACTGGATAATTATAAGGACTACTTGCATTATACTCTCCATAAATATATTTTGCCCATTCTCCTTCTGTATAAGGAACTCTATTAGAACCATCATCCTTATAAAGACTATAATTAATTTTAAACTTACCACTCATTCCCTTACAAAAAATAGGAACCGTTTGATCCGTTTCATTTAACACTTTTCCAGATACATCTTTACAAGTTAAATAGTAATTGTAATCATATCCATCCATCGTTCTCTTTTCTAAGATGATATTTCCAGTACAACGAATATTCTCTTCTTCTATTAAACCTTCTTGTAATAAAGCTTGATATGGAATATTAAAACAAGAAGAATCTTCACTCTCTAATTCTCCACGAAAGTTTTTTGTATATAATTTTGCTGCCTCATGTACTAGTTGTCTGTGATACTTATATTCTCTTTCCTCAGAATTATAAGTTAAATTACGCAGTGCTGGAATTACCATTGTAATAATTAATCCCATCAGAACCACTACTGCTAGTAACTCTATTAATGTAAATGCTTTTTCTTTATTTTCATTTCCCATATGGAGACTCCTATTCTACTATGGTAATTATACCTTATTTGAAATAATCTTGACAAGATAAAGTCAAAGAAAAAAATCTAGCATACTAACTAGATTCTACCTACTTCTACGTCCAATTGTATTTTCATCTTGTTCTTCATACTGGGATTCTAATTGCCTTTGATAATAATACTGCTCTAAATAATAAATTCTCGAATTTAATTCTTGTTCTAATATATCTAATTTCTTTTCTAATGTGTTATATTCTTCTTCTTCCATATACTGTTTATATTTTACTTTTGCTTCTAATCGTAGTTTACTAATCTCATTTAACCCTTCTCTATATGCATCTCCACTTGCATCATCGTTGTCACTATCAAAGATAATCGTCATACACTCTAATAATTTTTTAAATTTTAAATTCATTTTTTTACTAGCAAGTTTATGCATTAGACTAGGGTTAATAATTACTATTTTATTGACATTAATTGCATCCTTAATTTTAATATTTTTCTTTGGTGACAAATCATAACCTTCCATTTTATCATACTCAAAATAAGTAATAGTTGAATCTTTTTTACCTTTTACAACAAAGTATCTTTTATCGATCATGACATCACATCCTCATTTTTGTAATAAGTCAGGTCTCCTCTTCCTAGTTCTATTATAACTCATTTGACGACGAAATTCATCAATTTTTTTATGATCTCCAGAAACTAATACTTCTGGAACTTCCATCCCCCTAAAATTACGAGGTTTGGTATAAGAGGGATAATCTAGTAATTGGTTATTAAAACTATCTTGTAAGTGGCTTTCTTCTTCAATCACTCCAGGAAGTAATCGAATAATAGAATCTGCTAAAATCATGGCAGGATATTCTCCACCTGTTAAGACATAATCTCCAATAGAAATCTCATAATCACAAATACTACGAATTCTCTCATCAAATCCTTCGTAATGACCACAAAGTAAAATTAAGTGTTTTTCTTTTGAAAGAGAATATGCCAGGGTTTGTTTATATAATGTTCCATCTGGCGTTAACATAATTACCTTGCTATCCTCAGTGCGAATACTTTCAATACAATCAAAAATAGGTTGACAGGTTAACACCATTCCGTGTCCACCTCCATAAGGAGTATCATCCACTTTTTGATGAGAATCTTTTGAAAAATCTCTAAAATTAATAATACGAATTTCTACCAATTCTTGTTCTTGCGCCCTTTTTAAAATTGATTCCTCAAATACTTTGGAAAACATTTCTGGAAATAGAGTTAAAATATCAATTTTCATGAAATCAATCCTTCCACATTTTTAAAATAAATATTTTTTTTAGAAACAGAAACATCTCCAATAAAAATATTTTGAAAAGGAATTAAAACCCTGTTAGCATCTTTTTCAATAACAAAAATCTTATTTCCACGTCCATAATCCTCAAGTCTTGTAATCCTTCCTAAATAAATTTCCCCATTCCATGCATCCATTCCAATATAGTCTTCCTCTAATAATTCTTCCTCCTTCAAATTTAAATCTTCTCGTTTTACATAAGCATAAAGTCCTTTGAAACGAAGTACCTCATTGATATCATGATACCCTTCTAAACAAATCATATCAAAATTTTTATGTTTTCTATAACTCGTAATTTTAACTTTCTCCTTTTTTCTTCCAATATAAAGAGTCATATTAGGAAGAAATACTTTTTCTTTTTTATCAAAGTCAGAAAGAAGCCGAATCTCTCCACGAATCCCATGAGTATTGACAATTTTTCCTATATAAATAAACTCTTCCATGCTACCTCCTATTTAATTCATAAAGTAATATACTAGTTGCTACTCCTACATTTAGGCTCTCTACGTCATCATGCATTGGAATATACAAAAACTGATCACAAAGATCTAAAATCTCACTAGAAATACCATTTCCTTCATTTCCCATGACAAGGGCATACTTTTCCTTTTGAATAGGTAACAAGGTATAAACATCGATTCCACCATCTACCTTCGTTCCATAAATGGGGATACGATCCTTTTTTAACCCTAAAACTACTTCTCTTAAATTTGCTGTAATAATATTCATATGAAAAATCATTCCTTGTGTAGAACGTAAGACCTTTGGGTTATATAAATCACAACATTTTTCTCCTAATACAATAGTATCAATATGAAATGCCTTACTACTTCTAATAATCGTACCTAAATTCCCCGGATCCTGAATTTCATCTAACAATAAAAGATGTTTTCCTAAACTGGTACTCATTTTTTTCTTATGACAAACTGCCATAATCGTAGAAGGCGTTTCCAGCATCGTAAGTTTCTTCATCACTGCTTCTGTCACATAAATGATAGGAAGTGAATAAGAACATTCTTCTCTTTCTACCAAGATAATTTCATCAATTAGGTTTTCTTTATAGGCTTCTTCTACTAGATGAGATCCTTCTACTAAAAACAAACCTTCTTGATTTCGAGATTTTTTATTTCGTAAACGAACATATTTTTTTATTTTATCATTTTCTAAACTAGTTATGATCATTTTTACCACCTAAACTCTTTTCTTAATAATCTTTCATAATTCTACGAATCTTTTTATAATTTGGATAATTTTCTTCAACTACTTTCCAAAATTTATTCGAGTGATTCATTTCTTTAAAATGACTTAGTTCATGAACAATTACATAATCCAAGCAAGTAGTATCTCTTTTAATTAATTCTAAATTTAGAGTGACTCTTTTTAATTTGGAATTACAAACACCCCACCTACTAGTCATTTTTCGAATCGTTAAACTAGGATATGGAATATCTTTCGTAAATACAGAATACCAATAATCAAGATGCTCACGAAAAATTTTTTTTGCTTGTTTCTGATACCATTTTTCAATATCTGCATCTTTTCCAACAAATACCTTATTTTCTCCTAGTGTAATGCTACTACCTAAGACATTTACGACATCATACTGTTTTCCTAAGTAGTAAAAACCCGTATTATTTTCTATTTTCTTTTGCTGTTTTAGAAACATACTAGAAATAGAATCTATATTTTCTAAAATCATTTTTTTAATTTGCTTATCTGTTACAAAAGCATTCGTTGAAACATATAGTTTTAAATCATTTTTTACTCTAAAATAAGTATTCTTCGTTCCAATCTTTTTTGTAATTACGACTTCATATATAGTGTTGTTAATCTCTATTTGCATCTTTTCACCACCATAAATTCTTCTTTATTTTAACATAAATTTGTATAAAAAGGAATTCTTTTACTCAAAATAGTAGTGAGGAGGAATCAAATTTATGAATTTAGATATTAGAAGTCATATTGTGAATAACTTTAAAGGAGATACGAAGGAAACATTAAGAAATGCAATTGAAGAAAGTATCCAAAACAATGATGAAATTACATTACCTGGAATGGGAGTATTTTTTGAATTAGTTTGGAAGAAAGCATCAAGTGAAATGAAAGAAGATATTCTTTCTCAATTAGAAGAAGCTGTGAATGTAAAGTAAAACGCCACGAAATTGTGACGTTTTTTTATCGATATTTATTTCCTTTTTTTGTAAATTGAACCCCTGTTGCATTACTACCAGATGCAAATCTCTCAAAATCATGAGATGGAAGTTGCTCACCTCTTAACATTGCATCTACAATTTCATCCGTATATTCCGCGTAATTTCCATTTAAATATTGTTTATAATATCCTCCATAGTAAGATTGAAATTGTCCATTTCCAACAATGACACCATAAGGATTCGTTCCTCCTGGCCAACCACCAGATTCACAACGATTTATCACTGTAGATGCAACTTTTTCTACTTCTACTGGATTAAATCCTGCTTCATGCTGAATCGTTGCTTTTATGACATCAATTTGTTCTGGTGTCAAGTGATAAGTTGTAATATAGTCAATTCCCGTACCATTGCCACTAACGATAGGTGTACTTTCTTCCGTAACAGATACCGTCGCTACTTGTGTATCAGTTTCTTCTGAAAGTACTTGAATAGGTGCCTGTCCATCCTGAAGAGCAGTAGTTGCTGCTTCCTTGATATCTTCTTCCGCTGTTTTATTTTGAGCTACTAACCCTAAAGCAATTTGTTCAATTTCTTGATCCAACTCTTCTTCCATTTTTGCAAAAGAAGCTTCTGCTACTGATTCTACACCTGATACTTCTTGTTTAGTATCTTCTTCCTGCTTTGTTTCCTCTTCGTTTTTAGTAGTCTCTTCCTGTTTTACCTCTTCTTCGTTCTTTTCCTCTATTTTTTCTTCTGTTTCTTCTTTTTCTATGATTTCATTTCCCATCGCAACTATAGTTGCATCTTCAAATTCCTCGGGAACAACATGAATGGATTCATCTTTAAAATAAGAATTTGCTTGGAATACATCTTCTTGTGATTCGAAAGAAGGTGCCTCTCTATCTTCTGCGATTACAATTTCAGTATCTTCTTCTAAAATAGGTGCTGATTCCACTTCACTAGAAATTTCAGGTTCTATATTTTGAGATGAGACATCAGACATACTTGAATAATCTTCTACAATAGAAGCTTGATATTTTCTTAATATTTCTTGTACTTCATGTTTTTCCATTTCTTGGTTAGAAGCTGTATCATCAAGAGCAAATGTATCATCTGTAAACTCTCGAGCAAACATTTTTTCTGACTTAAACATTCCTGCTGTAATAACACCAATCATAAAAGTCGCAGCTACTAAAAGTCTTTTTCTAAATTGAATCTGTTTCCTTTTACTAGATGATTTAGATTTAGGCAATCTGCTCTTTTCTTCCTGATTTTGAATCTTCTTACCCATCTTATTAAAAAATGGTTCTAATTCAGGATAATTTTTTAATCTTTTATAATCTTCAATAATAAAAATATCATTTTTTCGATAGTTTGTACATAAATTACCACCATCAATAGAAACATCCTTCACCGTACTTACCAAAATATCTAATATTCTACTTATATTCCTTGCATCACTTGCCACATAATATTCAGTAGGTGTGTTTAATAAAGAATTGTCGTCTGTTTCTGATTGTGTTTGAATTGCAATACGAATGGAACCATTCTTTTCAAATAATCTAAATTTCATTTGATTCTTTTTTGACATAACCATCGCCCCCTACGATTTTATTTATTCAAATATTTCTTGACAAAGATTCTGAAACTTTTGTATAATGAAAGTGTTCTTCAAATGAACAAAAACTGTCCTGGTAGCTCAGCTGGATAGAGCAATGCCCTTCTAAGGCATCGGTCAAGCGTTCGAATCGCTTCCAGGACACCACTTAATAAACTTTCACACATGATGTGGAACCCTCGCACACATGCGTTTAATTATAACAAAAAAAAGAGCAATTGTCAAACATTTTCGCTCTTTTTTTATTTCTTACTTAAACTACTTTTCAATTCTTGTAAATTCTTCTCCCTCTACTTCAAATAAAACCGTCTTTACATTATAACTATCAAAGATAGAATAAGCAACTTGATAAGTTACTTCTTCTAGTAATTTTTCATCATCAAATAAGGAATGATTGAAGTTTAATAGCATTAATTCATCTTCCACTTGATAATTCATCAGTTCTACATCTGATTGTAATAAAGAGATTAGACTACTTTCATAAAGAAAGCTACTGGATAGATTTTCTACGATAATATCTATTTTCTCCCGGGAATCATTGACATATTTTGTGACAGGTACATAATACTTTTGATTACTAATTTCATTCAAATAATAAGTGGTTACTTTTTGAACTCCAGAGGAATGAACTAAATCGTATACTTTATTAATGCCATATTCTTTGTTTAAAATTTCAGGAACTATTTTTTTAGTAGCGGGAATCTCTGATACTTGTATCCCCTCTACTTGTAGTTTCAATCCAGAAACACCTTCTAACGAAGTAATACTATAAGTAAGGCCCTCAATTAATCTTTCCTGTAGTTCTTTCTCTCCTTCCCAGACTTCCTTAGATAAATTTAAAGTTACAGTGCCATCCGCAATTGAAACACCCAATACTTTAGTTCCTTCTGGTAAAATTCCAGATAACCCAACTGGCAAAGTATTACGTTGATTGATAGTTAGATAATCAATGAGCATTTGAATCTTTCCCTCTAGACTATTTGAATCTAATAAGATATTCGTTTTCACAAGGTAACGATTACTTCCAAGTAAATAAACATCATCCATTCCTAAAGATGCAACATAAGAAACTTCTGGAGAAATATGTAACTCTTCTGTCATGTCAGTATCGGAAATCAAATAAACTACGAATAATGTAAATACAGCAAATGTTGTAATTAAAATTTTTCTTAATGCTTTTCTTTTCAGCATACTCTTCACCTAATCTATCATATGAATTTAAAAAAAGAAAAAGAATAAACAATTGGTGTTTTATTCTTTCCTATTTAGATAAAGAAATCACTCTTAATCGCAATAATTCGATAACAGCACCTGCACGATCATTAACTCCAAGTTTTTGAATGACATTTGAGATATGATTTCGTACCGTCTTATCACTAATTCCAAACTCATAAGCAATTTCTTTTGTACTTTTATTCATTACTAATAAAGAGAAAACTTCATATTCTCTTTGCGTTAAAAGATTCCCTCCCACTTTTTCACTCCTCTTTTATACTTGTATTTACCTATAATATTTTATGTATCAAGAGCGAAAAGGGATAATAAATTACTTCGTACTACTTTTCAAATTTTACAGTCGTATAAACCTTTTCAGAAAAATTTTCTTGTACTTTTTTCATAATTTGATTGGCCAAGTTACTATCATGATCTTTTTTAACAACTACTACTTTTACATTTTTACCATCAATTTTTACAAAACTATCCAATGAAAAATTGTCTTTAATTTGTTTTTCAATGGTACTTTCTTTGGCCTTGATTTCATCCATGACTTTCATTTGTTCATAAGCATCATTTTTTTCAGATGCAGTAGCAGCTTCACTAGTTAATGTTGTTTTTAAATCAGTCATTTGTTTTTCACGTTCTTCCTCTAATGTTACACGCATTGTAACTAATGTTTCACTTTCCTTTATGGTTACCTTTGTCTGATCCTCATTATTTTCTTTGTTTTCTTTCTTATCTTTTGCATCCGATGAAACTGAACTTGTTTTTTCACTCTTTCCATTATTTGTAAGTAATAATTCATTTGGCATTGTAATATAGTATACACTCAGTACTAAAATCAAACTGAACAAGGTTAAAAACCACAAACTTTGCTTGTTTATCATTGAATCCTCCTCTTTTCTAATAAATCTTATGAAAATTAAAAAAAGTTATGCTTAAAAAAAGAGTATTACTTTGAATACTCAATTAAACGTTTTACTTTTTGATTAGATTCTTCACAAAATTTAGAAGGATAATGACAAATCCCACCCAATTCATTTAAGACACATAACATTTCTAAATAAACATCTGGTGGTACGACAGAACATACAGATCTTAAAAAATAAGCATCAATCTCATCATTCATAAGCTTCATAAAGGTATCAATCATAGACTCATAAATATCAGATTGGCTTAAATCATGAGAAGAAATAAATCCTCTATATTGATTCCAGTAATTACTAAATTTTCTTAAGATTTTGTCATCCCCAAAGCTTCCTCTTTTTACAAAAAGACTATTTTCTCCCACCATGACTAATTGCTTTGTATCATTAGTCCTATCAAAAGTAATTCTTTCCATATGAAAAGGATGATCACTCAAAACATGAGAAAATCTAACACCAATTTCTCTTTTCATCGATCTCATCAATCGACTAGAAACATCCGTTGCATTATATCGAATATTTTTTGATTCCACAATTTCTATTCCATCAGGCCACTCTTCATAAGTAAATACTTTTTCATGATAATCATAACCTTTTATATAAATAAAATTTGCAGTTTTTAATCCCGTTAATTCCATATTGCTATTTCTCCTAACTGTATTAAATACACATTCATCGTAGCATACAAATAGAAACAAATCAAATTTTTTAATTCCATTGAAACATATTTTATGATATAATGAATAACATTGTGGAGGGAATTCTTATGGAAAATATATCTAAAAATGTGACGCAGCCTGAACAAATAGAAATTGCTTTAATTTGTTCTAAAGTAGCTAGTATCTCTACTAATTTTGAGCGATGTAATAGTGAAGTAAAAAAGGAGTATTTAGCTAAAAATATCACTATATACAATGAATTAATATCTAAAATAAAAGAATCTTGTGGTTCCTTTGGAACAGGATATCCCTTTTATGCTTTAACAAAAGATATGAAAGGAAATCTACCAATTATTGAAGAACAAATCAGATACAACAATCAACTAGTCAAAGAAGGCATTATCAGTAAATCTTCCGTGTGGCCTTGTTATCAATGCTTACAAACAAACGGAGAAATGATGAGTAACTTAAAAAATGTTTGTAAATCTTGCCATAAAATTGAAAATTCCCTAAAACCAAGAAAAGTCATCAACCGACTACCTGACATGGATTTATGGATGATTTGTGAAGAAAGTGACATTCCAAAAGCAATCGAAACCCTAACTTCACTATTTTATGAATATCATCTCTATTCATCCGATATTAATCCCATTCAAACTTTAAAAGATTTAGAGAAAATTGTAAAAGAAATTGAACAACAAAAAATCCCTGAAAAAATGCTACCTATTGATGCCCATATAATTGGCTATTCAACTTTATTTTCATTAATTAAACAGGTACCAGTAGTTTTAGAACAATCTGCGAAAGGTAATTATACACCCTACCTACCCATTCATCCTCTATCATTTAGAAAGACTTGGCAATATGATGACGAAGCATATGACTTTATACATGACTTTTTATCTAGTTTTACAGAATTTGATTTAGAGCAAGATTTACAAAAAACATTAGATGACGTTCGATGGATTGTTGCAAATCATTATACGCTCGATGAACTTTATCATTATTTAATTGAAACAGGACCAAAGTCAGTCAAAGAACGACATAAAACTATAGCTTTGAGGAAAAGATTTGAAGAAAGGATAGAATCATGGAAAAAATAATTGACTTACACATTCATACCAACTGTTCAGATGGTATTCTTAGTCCAAAAGAAGTCATTGACGAAGCAGTTAAAAATAAAGCTTCGGTAATTTCGATTGCGGATCATGATACTATGGATGCATATACGATAGAATTAGAAAACTATGTAAAAGAAAAGAAAATTAAAATTATCCCTGCCGTTGAAATCAGTACAAAAACAAAGAAAGCAGGCATTCATATACTAGGGTATAATTTAGATAAAAATCATAAAAAATTAAAAGAAACATTATCTATCTTAAAAAATGCACGTCATACATATTTAACAAATGTATCTATCAAATTAGAGCAATTAGGATATACAGTCAATCAAGATGCATTAGATAAAATAGACACTGTTACCAAAGCACATATTGCAAAAGACATAATTGAAAATCCTAAAAATGAAAAAATTCTTCTAAAAGAATTTGGAAAAATTCCTTCTATGGGAGAATTTATAGAAACCATTATGAATGAAGGTTGTAAAGCTTATGTAAAAAAGGAAAGCATTTCACCAAAAGAAGCATCAGAATTAATTAAAGATGCAGGAGGAAAAGTGGTGTTAGCACACCCTGTTGCATACCAATATGAAGATAATCTCAATGAACAAGATATTTTAGATTTAATAAAAGAGATAAAAGCAGATGGAATTGAAGCAAATTATATTTATATTGACCGTAATTTAAATAAAATAAATGAAGTTGAAAAATGGAATCAGTTTGCAAAAAAAAACCATCTAATTCCAACAATTGGCTCTGACTTTCATAATAAAGATGGAATTCACCCAGAAATTGGTCTAATAAGCGAAGGGATTCATTTAAAACAAGAATCAATTCAAACACTCATTCAATACCTAACAAATTCATAAACTACAGGACTAAAACTGTAGTTTTTTTAATAAAATGTTACAAAAATTCTAATATCAGAGTATATTTTCATGTGTGAAACTAGTAATGCAACCATTCATTCTTCTTATAATAAAGAATCATATGATTTTTATTGTAGAATAAAGAAGCAATAGTTAAAAATTTTGATTTAATAATTTAAATAAAAATCAATAATGTTTTCTCTAAATAAAAATAAAAGAAAAATAGAAAACATTAATATCATAAAAGATTTGGGACTATAATTATCTGCATGAGTTTTTCCTCGAATCATAATAAACCCTATTTCATCTAAAAATATGCCCATACTGATGGATAATAAATATACATTTGTATAAAAATTTGATATAGAAAAAAGTATACTTGAAAATAATAGCCCAAACATCCAATGATGAGTTCTAAAATTTCTTATAGTTGGACTAGGTTTATTAAATATATACACTAATACTCTTGTAATTATAATAGTTGCCATAGTAAATCCAAAAAATTTGTCATATATAGTCATTTTCTAATTTTCCCCTTGCTCTATTTTTGTCATTTCAATTTAAAAAAAGCATATTTCTATGCTCTTGATGAATATTTTCCATCTTTAGAAGTTACTAAAATCGTCTCCCCTTCTTCTATAAATAATGGTACTTTAATTGTCATTCCGTTTTCTAGTGTAGCATCTTTCATAGCACCACTACTCGTATTTCCTTTGACAGCAGGTTCAGAATGTGTAATAACATACTCAATCTTATCTGGAAGACTCATTCCGATAACTTCTCCTTCATATGAAGTAATACTTACAATCAAATTTTCCTTTAAAAATTTTGCATCTTCCCCTAAAGAAGACTGATTCAATTCAATTTGATCATAAGTCTCTAAATTCATGAAATAATAAATTCCATTCATCTCATAAAGATATTGCATATCTCTTCTATCAATATGTGCAGTCTCAATTTTGATTCCAGCATTAAATCTTTCTTCAATAATTGCCCCTGTTCTTAAATTCTTTAATTTTGCTGTAACAAAAGCAGCACCCTTTCCTGGTTTTACGTGTCCTAATTCAAGAACCGTATAAATATTACCATCAATTTGAATGGTCATTCCAACTTTTAAGTCATTTACATTTACCATTTAAAAAACCTCCATTTATAAAATGATAGGAGAATATAAAACTCTCCTATTTTTTTCCTATTCTTAAGCACCTTACTGTATTAGGTGTAGATATATTTTTTGGTTTTGCTTGCCCACGATAATGATTTATTTTAAGAACCGTAGGTATTCTTTTTTCTAGTCGATACTTTACTCCTTTTTGTTGTAACTTAATTAATTCAGCATAATCTATCTACGGCCAAAAATGCTCAAGCATTTAAAAATCCCCCTTTCTTTATTTTTTTTCTTTATGTGCCGTATGTTTACGACAATGTGAACAGTATTTATTGAGTTCCAGTCTGTCGGTTGTATTTTTAACATTTTTACTTACTCTGTAATTTTCATTATTACACTCTGTACACACTAGAGTCTTATTTTGTCTATTTCCAACTTTTGCCATAATATCCCTCCTCGTTTCCTATAGGTATTATACCAAAAATTTAGGAAAAATCAAAAGATTTTTTAAGTTTTTTGCTTTTCTTTCCATTTTTTTTAAAATTATAATGAAATATTAATTTTACTATCCTCTACTAAAGTAATAGTTAGAGATTTCTCTAGCAATTCTTCGGTTTACATAACTATGAAAAGATACTCCTGTACTTGGGTCTTCCACATCTGGAGAGGTCACCGTGATTGTCATCTCAGGATTCTCGATTGGCGCATATCCAACAAAAGCATTACTAACGGTAGCAGTATCTATTTTCCCATCACCATCTGTATCTATAAAACTCTCACTTGTTCCTGTTTTTCCTGCTGGATTTGGTGCATCTCCCATCACCCTTTTTCCCAGTCCTATCTCCATAACCGCTTGAAATCCCTCTTGAATTCTTTTAAAATATTCCACTTTCGTATCTACTTTTCCTTGAAGAATTGGCATCACTTCATATGCAAGAGAACCTAAATTCTCTATATTGGTTGGTTCATACACTGCTTTTAAAAGGTGCGGCTGATAACGATTTCCATTCGAAGCAATCGTTGTAATATATTGAGATAACTGAATGGGAGTATAAGTATCATACTGCCCAATCGCATAGTTTAAAAGAAATTCTGGCTTTGTACTTTTTCCAATATATCCAAGACTTTCTACTGGTAAATCAATTCCTGTTTTTACACCTAGTCCAAATTGAGAGAAAGTATCTCGATAAATCTGAAAAGCATTCGGATCTATCTTGATATCGGCGTTATAAGAATAATTTGCTCCACCTACTCTCATTGCAATTTTAAACTGATATACATTGGAAGACTCAGAAAGTGCAATAATATCATTTAAACGTCCAACTTGATGAGAAGAACATTTGGCAGGAATTGATTTTAATTTAATGCATTCATCCGTCATTACTTCCCCTATTTTTAAAACTCCTGTATTATAACCCACTAACATGGAAGCCCCTTTCACAACACTCCCTGGAGCCATCGGGTCCGTTAAAGCATATGGTGTAATATCTGTTCCTTGATATCCATTTTCAGTTTTTACCAGTTTCCTACCAGAAATTGCCAAAATTTCTCCTGTACTAGGCTGTTCTATTACTACATAAGTTTTATCTAAATATTTTGTATTAGCTTCTCCCTTCGCTCGAATCAATTCCTGATCAATTAATTCATCCACCTTTTTTTGAAGTTCAATATCAATTGTTAAAACAATATCATTCCCGCGAATGGCATCCGATATCTTAGTTAAACTAGAATTTCCCTCTTTTAAATACTTTGCCTTTACTCCTTTTAAAATATTTTCATATTGTAATTCCAAATTACTTGTTCCAACACGGTCTGTTAATTGATATCCTAAAGATAAATATTTATTTTTATTTTCTTTAGTCACTGGTCCAATATTTCCTAAAATAGAGCGTAATGTTTCTCCATATAAATACTTTCTTTGCCATGTAACTTTTGTATTCACTCCACGAAAATAATCGACATTTTCTGAAAAAAAAGCATATTCTTCATCTGTGACTCCTTCTGTCTTTAATATCTTTTCCTGATATGAATACCCCTGATTCATCAAATAATATAAATAGGCTGCTTTATAATTTTCTTCTTTATATATAGATAATTCTTTCTCCGTAATCCGTGAAATTTTTAATTCCTCAATTTCTTTTGAACTGAGTTCTCTTCGCTTTAGTTTTTCATATTCTTCTGTTGTAATTTTTTCTTGTCCTTTTTTTGGATATTCTAATAAATAAAATTCTTTTAAATTCCGTATATGTAATTTGGATACATCAATATCTAAATGTTTTCCAATTTCATAGGCTAATTGAATTTCCTCTTTCACAGTAATTTTCTTTTCTTTTTGATAATAGATTACAGGTACTGCAATATTATCTACTAATAAATTATAATTCCGATCATAAATTCGCCCACGAGGCGCACTTTCTCCTTCAACGATGACCTCTGTTAAATTTTTTAAGTTTTGTTGATAAAAAACACCCCGTGTGTAAATAATATGATAAAGAAAATAAAATAAAATCACAAAAAAACACCCTACAAGAATTTCTAAGACAAAAATCCGTTTTCTTAATATTTTATGATTTTTCATAAATTTCACCATTTATAGTGTGTGCTTTTTTCTTAAAAACTTGCATATATTTTAATGGGTGATGCTATGTATAAGAATTTATTAAAACAGTGGATTGCAAATATTCAAAGAGAAGATTTTATCAGGTATTTAAAAATGAATCAGTTGTATACGTCCGAAGAAGAAGCAGATACACTCTATCGTTTCTTAAAGGAAGACTGGGAGAAATTGTATGATGGGAATGAAGAAACTTTTCTACGACTAAAAAAAGAGGTTTCAGAAAAAACTTATCAAAAATTATATACACTTTATGAAGAAGTAAAAAAGAAATACCATATTTAAAGCCAGCAAAATCACTGGCTTTTATTATGTAAACTTCTATGAGGAATAGTTAGGAATGAATAGAGTCTCTCCAATGATCAACATAAGTTTGATTTCGAATCATCTCTATTTCTTCTTTGTAAGGAGCAAATTCCCGGTTAATATAAGGAGTCTCTAATATTTTAGGAATGTCATCTAATGATGGATGGTAAATAATTTTTAAAAGAGTAGCAAACCCTAAAGTTCCATAACCAATATTTTCATGTCGATCTTTATGACTATCTCTTTCATTTTTACTATCATTTATATGAATACATCCAATTTTATTAATTCCTAAAATGAAGTCAAATTCCTTTAATACAGAATCAAAGTCCGTTAAGTCATAACCAGCATCATTCATATGACAGGTATCCATGCATACTCCAAGACGTTCATTTTCTGTAACACCATCCATAATTTCTTTTAATTCTTCGAATGTACGCCCAATCTCAGTTCCCTTTCCTGCCATAGTTTCTAAAAGAATTTTGACATCTCCATGATAATTTAAAAACACACGATTTAATCCATCAATAATAGATTGAATCCCTTCTTCTACCCCATGACCCACATGGCTTCCAGGATGAAGAATCATATACTTGATTCCAAGTTCTTGACAACGTTCTAATTCTTCTGTCAAAAAACGAATGCCAAATTCTAAGTTATCTCTATTTGCCAAATTGATAATATAAGGTGCATGAACACCTACCTTGTCAAAAGCAACTCCTTCTTTTTTCATTAGCATAAGTGCTTCCAACGTTTTTTCGTCACTGATTGGATATCTTAATGTATTTTGAGGAGCTCCTGTATAAAACATAAATGTATTTGCACCATAACTAATTGCCTCCTTTGTACTTTTCAAAAGCTGATCTTTTTTATCAAAAGACACATGTGAACCAATATAAAGCATCCTAACTCACCCTTCCACACTGCTTACTACTATAAATGGTAGTATCCCAATTCTTTAAATAACCATTTTCATCTTTTAACTGAATATCTTCTAACCCTTTAATCGTATATAAAGAACGAGTAACCCCCTCTTCTGTCCCACAAAAAGATTGAATTGTTAATTCCATACGATTTTTCGCATTCTTCATAAATAGTTCTTCTTCGATGTCTTCAATGTTCGTAAGTGGTAAAGCATTTCTCCCAAGGTCCTGTAAAGCAACATAATAATCATATTTGGGGTCATCCGCTGTACCCCGATTTACAATGGCAACATAGCTTTTATTTTCAGCATATAAGAACCCATAAGAAGAACGAAAAGAATCCTTCTCTTTTCCTAGTAGACTAGTAGAAATTATGGTAACATCGTTCTTCGCAACCGGTAATTGAAATTTCTCTAAAATGGTATCCCTACTAACTATTTCCTGATTGGTAATCGCATCATCCACAAATAAACGTTTTTTAGAAGTACCAAGATAACCTGTAACTGCAGGAATCGCAATATTTAATAAAACAGAAATAATTACAATGGTTGCAAGTAATTCAATTAACGTAAAACCTTTTTGATTCATGCTTACACATCTCCTATATTAAATATACCACAAATTGTTAAAATCAGAAAAGAAAAAGAGTAAAAAAGTACTCTTTAAAAATCAAAAAATTATTCAGACATATTACGTACCGTAATTACACCATTAGAACTGATATAGATATTTTTTGGTATATAATTTTTCCCAGAAGTTCCTGCACCAGGAGTTAAAGCCATATGTGTCAAGTTTGCTTGAATACTAGATAAATTTACATCCCCCGCAGAGGAATTTCCTGTATATCGTGTCACATAATCTGACTTTGCAATTAATTCTTCTTCTGCAATAATCATTTGTTTTGAATTTTGACCAATTACATATTGCCCATCATCTGCTGTTGCATAATACTTATAGTTTGGAGAATCACCATCATCCCCTTCATAAACAATGACAACATAAGAACTTACAATCGTTCTACTATTATTCTTTCCAGTAATTCCCTCAATAAATGATCCGCCATAAGGACTTCTCTTTCCACTTTTATCCAGTTTATTTACTAGCAATTCAAAAGGAATCACTGTCGCATCATATAAATCTGTCGGCATTTCAAATTCTCCTGCTAAAGATGCATATCTAGCAGCACTAATATATTGGAGAACATTATCTATATATCCACTTTTTTTCGATGAATTAATATATCCTGTAACAGCTGGAATGGCAACTGCTAAAAGGATAGATAATATTACAATTACCGCCAATAATTCAATCAATGTAAAACCCTTTTTATTACATAAACTCATTTTATCTCTCTCCTATTATATCCATTATATCCTATCAAAAAAGTGAGGTCAACGTTTTCAATTCCTTTTTTCAATAGTTGACAAATTGTTTATTTATTTTCATTATAACTATCTGGCAAATCATTTTCATAAAGAGCATATAAGTCTTCTTTTCCCTTTAGTGTGGAAAGAAGTGTAAAAGATTCTTTTACATCATTTAAAATATAGATTTTTGCTTTCGGATACCCACTTTCAATTAATCCTTGATAAATTGGTTGTGTTCTTTTTTCTCCGATTAATATTACATAATCTGCAACATTGGCAATTTGCATTCCAAAGATTTTATTGTATTCTTTTTCTTTTGCACCAAGTTCAATCATTCCAGGTGTTACTACCGCTTTGATTCCAGGCATCATATCTAAGACTTCAATCGCTCTTTTGGCACCCACTGGATTTGAATTATAAGCATCATCTATCATATAAATAGGACCAATCGGTTTTATTTCTAATCGATGTTCAATTGGTTTAATTTTCTTAACACCCATCTGTATTTCTGCCATACTCATTCCAAATTCTTTAGCAAGAGCAATCCCTGCTAAAATATTATAGATGTTATGGTTCCCTAATAGCTTAGTAGTAAATGGATAAGACTTCTTCTCTTCTTTCAAATAACAATCAAAACTACTTCCATCTTTATTAGACTGAATATTCATTGCATAAAGATCAACATCGTGGTTATCAATTCCAATCCAAATTTTTTGACAATGACTCTGTATCTTATAAGACAATTGCTTTGGATCATCTCCATTTAAAATTGCAGTTCCATCATCAGGAAGGGATTCAATAAGCTCAAATTTTGTTTTCTGAATATTTGCTTCACTACCAAAACTTTCTAAATGAGCGGTACCAATCGTTGTTAATATTCCATAACGTGGATGAACCATTTTACATAAAGTCCGAATTTCCCCACGCTTATAAGCACCCATTTCAGCAATAAAAACTTCATCAAACTTATCTAAGTGATTATTAATTGTAATCATGAGTCCATACTCAGTATTTAAATTCTGTGGTGTTGGATGCGCAATCATCTTTACATTTAAAATATCACTTAAAATATTTTTACTACTAGTCTTACCATAACTACCAGTAATTCCTACTACTTTTAACTGTGACATCTTTTTTAATTTGCTAGTAGCCTTCCAGTAATAATAATAGTATACACACTTTTCTATTGGCTTATTTAAAATATTGGTAATCCATAATAGAAAATAAACAAGATAAATCATAATTCCTAAAAGGAAAAGGAAAAGCAATGCTTTTTCATTATAAAAGTAAATCAGAATACCTGGAATAAAATATAAAAGACAAGTAGTAACAATCAGTCGAATGACTCTTTTAGTAATTACTAATGGTTTTTTTGCATGTACTTTCGCCTTTTCATCACGAATACGAACTAGGAAAAAACCAAGAACATAAAACATAGAACTTACAATTAAATATAGTTCCTGCTTTAAATAAAAAGCAAGAAAAAGAAAAATGACTGAAAAAATATCAATACTTAAAAAAGCAGAAACTAAATTTTTAAAAATCCACTTTAAATAACGATGATTCATATTATATAGATTCTGTTGTAACATATGGATTGCTTTTTTAGATTTTACGACTAAATATAAGTAGGAAATAATAATTGTAATTGCCACTAAAAAATTCATAAACATTCCCCCTAACTTCCACAGGTCCGAATAATACCAGAAACACCCGTAATACTTCGAACTTCATCATCAGTTGGTGCCGCAATATCTTTTTTAACTAGGGACATTCGACGGTCTCCATCTAAATTAGAACGCTCAGTTAAATATATTCCTCTAGTTTTTCCGTTACCACTTTTTCCTATTAAATTCACGTAATATATTAATTCTTCGTTTTTCCTAACAATAACAACAAATGATTCATCCTCATCATAGGGATTTCCTTCTGGATCAGAAGGTAAATCTTGGGCATCTAAACATGAAAGATTTACCCGAACGAGTTCTCCATATCCTGGTTTATTAATTTTATTTCCAAGTTGATTTCTCGCTAAAGCAATTAATTTTTTAGCATCCCCTATATAAGTTACTTTTTTATTACGATCAAGAGTGGAAATAATATTAGGCACAGAAATTGCCATTAAGATAGATAAAATAACAATTACTGCCAAGAGTTCAACTAAAGTAAATGCATTTTTATTTAGAGATTTCTTAAACATTTTACTTCCTCCTCTACTATAAAAATTATAATATATATTTTTTCTTTTTTCAAGAAAAAAGGAAATCGAATCAAGTATTAAAAACAAAAAAAATTCCATGATGGAATTTTTTTAATTTTCGACTTCTTCAAATTGAGAATTGTATAAATTGGCATAGAATCCACCTTTGTTAAGTAATTCCTGATGCTTTCCTTGTTCTACAATATCTCCATCTTTCATCACCAAAATTAAATCTGCATTACGAATCGTTGAAAGACGATGCGCAATAATAAAACTAGTTCTTCCTTCCATTAGTTGATCCATGGCCTTTTGAATCAATACTTCCGTTCTAGTATCTACCGAAGAAGTGGCCTCATCTAATATTAAAATTTTAGGGTTATTTAAAATCACTCTAGCAATCGTCAGTAACTGCTTTTGTCCGCCAGAAATATTATCAGATTCCTCGTTAATTACCATATTATAACCATCAGGTAGTGTTCTAATAAAGTGATCCACATGCGCAGAAATTGCGGCATCTTCTACTTCTTCATCCGTCGCATCTAATTTCCCATAACGAATATTTTCACGAATGGTATCAGAGTATAACCAAGTATCTTGTAATACCATACCAAAGACCTCTCTTAATTCATTTCGGTCAAAATCCTTTAGATTTTTTCCATCAATTTTAATGGCACCCTGATTTACATCATAAAACCTCATTAAGAGTTTCACCATCGTAGTCTTTCCTGCCCCCGTTGGTCCAACAATTGCAACTTTCATACCAGATTTGATTTCTGAATTAAAGTCATGAATAATCATTTGATTTTCATTATAACCAAATTGTACATGTTCAAAACTAATATTTCCTTTTAAACCATCTGTAGAAACAGGATTTTCTATGGTGGGTGTTTCCTCTTCCTCCTCTAAAAATTCAAATACCCTTTCTGCAGCAGCTGCAAGTGCTTGTAATAAGTTCATGACTTGAGCAGCTTGGGCCAATGGTTGAGTAAAACTACGAACATACTGAGTAAATGATAAAATATCTCCTACCTGAATTCTGTTTTGAATGACAAGCCATCCACCTAAAATAGAAACCACTACATATCCAAGATTTCCAATAAACGTCATAATTGGATGCATCATCGTAGATAAAAATTGACTTTTCCAAGCAGTATGATAAAGAGTTTCATTGATCTCTTGAAATTCTTGTAAAGCCCTCTTTTCTCCATTAAATAATTTTACAACATCATGTCCTGTATAAATTTCTTCTACTTGACCATTAATATGTCCTAAATATTCTTGCTGCTTTGCAAAATATTTTTGGCTATGCTTTACAATTAGCATAATAAATATCATCGAAAATGGAACAATCAAAACGGTTACAAATGTCATAAGAGGACTAATAGTAAGCATCATGATAATAACACCAATCGCTAAAGTAAAAGAAGAAATAACTTGCGTTAGACTTTGATCTAAATTTTGACTTACTGTATCCACATCATTTGTAATACGAGATAAAATCTCACCAGTTGTTTTAGATTCAAAATACCCAAGAGGCATCCGATGAATCTTTTCAGAAATACTTTTTCTTAATCCATAAGTAACATTTTGACTTACCTGTGCCATCATCCAACCTTGAATATAGGAAAATATCATACTAATACCGTATAATCCAAGCAGTGTCAAAAGTATTCCTGATATTTTTTGAAAATTAATTCCTGCACTAGTGCCTGTGACTCTCCCAATTAATCCATTATAAATCTCTGTAGTTGCATTTCCTAAAATTTTAGGTCCAACAATTGAAAATACAGCACTTCCTATCGAAAAAATAACAATGAGAAGCAATAAAAACTTATATTGTGATAAATACTGAATTAATTTTTTCATCGTTCCTTTAAAGTCTTTGGCCTTTTCATTCGACATCCCAGGTCCACCTGGATGTCTATGAGCTGGTGCTTTTGTTTTTTCTTTTTCACTACTCATTTGCTAACTCCTCCTTTGATAATTGACTAGAAGCAATTTCTGTATAAATTGGACAAGATTTTAATAATTGCTTATGTGTTCCCTTCCCCACAATCTTTCCTTCATTTAAAACAATGATTTGATCAGCATGTAGAATGGTACTAATTCTTTGCGCCACAATTAATACGGTTGCATCTTTCGTTTCTTTATTTAAAGCTTTACGGAGTCCTGCATCTGTTTTAAAGTCGAGAGCTGAAAAACTATCATCAAAAATATATATTTCTGGATCCATTGCTATCGCACGTGCAATCGATAATCTTTGTTTTTGTCCACCAGATACATTGGTACCACCTTGAGATACACTAGAATCATATTTTTTCTTTTTTTCCTCAATAAATTCTTCTGCCTGGGCAATTCTCGCAGCACGTACAATTTCTTCTTTCGTAATATCTTCTTTTCCATAGCCAATATTAGAAGCTATCGTTCCAGAAAATAAAATTCCTTTTTGTGGAACAAACCCTATTTTAGCATGTAGTTCTTGTAATTTTACATCTTTAATATTTACACCATCAACTAAGATTTCACCACCACTGACATCAAAAAATCTAGGAATTAAATTAATTAGTGTACTCTTTCCACTTCCAGTAGAACCGATAAATGCTGTTGTTTTTCCAGGTTCTGCCGTAAAAGTAATATCTGTTAACACATCTTCATCGGAATCAGGATATTTGAAATTTACATTTTTAAATTCCACAAGTCCTCGAACACGCTTACTAAATGTCTTTGGACGAGGAGAATCTAAAACTGCAGGTGTGGTTCTTAATACTTCTGCAATACGATTGGCTGAAACATTCGCTCTTGGAAACATGATAGAGAACATAGAAACCATAATAAATGCCATCACAATTTGCATTGTATATTGAATAAATGCGAGCATATCTCCAACTTGCATTACACCTGTATCAATTCCATGAGCTCCTTTCCATATAATTAAAATACTAATTGCATTCATAATAAACATAATAGTTGGCATTAACATAGTCATCACACGGTCGACAAATAATGTTGTCTTTTTTAAATCGTGATTTGCTTTATCAAAGCGCTTTTCTTCCTTTTTCTGATTACTAAATGCTCGAATGACTGGAATTCCACTTAAAATTTCACGTGTTACTTGATTGAGTCGATCAATTAATTTTTGTACCACTTTAAATTTAGGCATAACCAAAGTAAACATAAAAATCATCAAAGTCATAATGGCAAGAACAGCAACTGCAATAATCCATGCCATAGAAGAATTGGCATCCATAGCTTTAATTACTCCACCCACTCCAATGATTGGAGCATAAAACATAATACGCAGCATAAATACCATCACCATCTGTACTTGCTGAATATCATTGGTAGTACGTGTAATTAAAGAAGCAACACCAAATGATTTAAATTCCGTAGTTCCAAAATGCATTGTTTTCTCAAACACAGCATTTCTTAAATCCCTAGCAAGCTTCGCCGCTGTTCTTGCACCAAAAAATCCAACTGCGATTGCTAAAACCATGTTAAGTAAAGCAATCCCAAGCATTTTAGCTCCTGATGTAAATATATAAGATGTTTGAATATTATCCACATTCATACCTAATTTTTGGTATTCTATTTTGAGAGATGCAATTGCACTTTGCGTTGCAATCGATTCTGGAAATCCCTCTAATTGATTAGAAAAATTTTGCTCAATTTGAGAAAATTGTTCACTAGATACCCGATGAAAAATTTCTATTAATGAAAAACTTTGTAATTCAGGTGGAAATAATTGCTTTAATCCATCTTGAATTTGACGGCTTTCTTCTGTATCGGAAGAAATCATATAATAAATTAACATCGGTTGTGTTAGAATCTCTTCTAATTCTCTTCTTTCCTCTTTGGAAATTTTTTGAAGTAAATAAACTTCTTCGCTTTCTAATTTTGGATACTTTTTTACTAGTGCTTGATATTCTTGTTCTGTAATAGAATTCCGATCTACCAAACGATAATGATCTAAAACTATCTGTTTTTGTTCACTCCCAGTAAATAGTAAAATATCGTCGAATGAAGTTTTTAAAATTGCCTTTGGAATAGCAGATTCAATTCCTCCTTGCTGAACCCCTACGTTAATAATCCTAGAAGTATAATCTGGTAACGTAAGATCACAAATTGCCATTACAATGAGTAGTCCAATAATTGTTAAAATTGGCAAAATAGACTTTTTTAAATAACCAAATATTTTAAACATTGTTATCCCTCCTTAAAATGCCTGTTCTAATAATTTCTAGGCGTCTATAGTAATTTACTTTTTCTCTTTCCCTCTCTAAGGGATTGATTAATGTATAGGTAACAGAACTCATCGTCACCAGCATAAGAAGTGAAAAAATATCCAAAAGTTCTTCTTCTGATTGATAACGATAAAGTCCTTGATCCATGTAAGATAAAATTTCTTGAGAATTCTTCCGAATGACCTCCTTTGGTGGTTGTAATTTCATTTTCTTCTCTGTAGTAAATCTCATATTTAAAAACATATTTTTAAATAATTTCCCTTTTTCTTTCTGAAAACAAGATTCTATTAATGTTTCATATAGAAGTTCAAATGCCAAAATCAAATCACCCTGACACTCTTCAATATTTTGTAACAATTTTTGATACATTTTTGTCATATACTTTTCTAAAATATAGAAATATAAGTCTTCTTTATCTTTAAAATACATATAGAAACTTCCTCGAGAAATATCAGCATCTTGAATAATTCTATTAATGGAACTTAAGGAAAAATCGATTCGTGAAAATTCCTTTTCCCCTGCATTTATTAACTTATTCTGTTTCTCTAAGGACAAATTAAAAAATGTTTTTGTTGGCATATTCCACCTCTTTATGATAAATTACCATACCTTTACATTATATGATGACAACTTGTCATATGTCAACAAATTTCTTTTATAAGCAATAGAAAATTCATAAACAAAAAAAGTACTAAATAAATATTTACTCTTTTAGTACTTGTTCATATAATTGATTCATATTCTGATAATTTAAAAATGGAATCATATTTTCTAAGTATTGCGCTCGATGATTTAAATAATCTAAATAATAGCTATGTTCCCAAACATCAAAAGCTAAAATAGGAGTCATCCCAAACATATAAGGAGAATCTTGATTGGCCAAATTTAATAAAACTAAATCCTTACTTGCATTCACTGCTAAAAAAGTATATCCAGAACCTGGAAGTTCTTCTGCTAAGTCAAAGAAACGGTCTTCAAATTGTGAAACTCCTCCATATTTTTCAGTAATTTTTGTTTTTAACGGTTCAGGAACTTCCACCTTTTTAGGGGAAATACTTTGAAAATATAGTTCATGATTTAATACACCACCCACTTGAAACAAAATATCATCTCGCACTAAAATAGGAAAAGCATCGATGTTTCGGTAAAGAAATGGTGCCTGATAAGAAAAAGAAAAATTTTGATTTACAAGAAGTTGGTTTAATTGTTTTAAATATCGAAGATAATGACCTTCATAATGATTTTTTAAAGTTTTCTCTGATAGATTTGGTTCAAGAGCATTAAAATTATATGGTAGGCGAATTGGTTGATACATACTACCCCTCCGATTTAATTATATGAAAATGTACAATTTCTATGCAAAACGAAATTCCTGAAAAAGAAAAAAAAAGCTATTTGCTTTCTCTACCAATTACCTTTTCTTTAGGAGAATCTTTCGCATTCTCACTTAATAACCTCAAAACAGAGTCTAAGGATTCATCTCCACGATAACTATCTAATTCTCTTTCTAATCTAGCCTTTGCACTATCTTTTTCATGTAATTTTCTTTTTTTGATTTCAATACTATTATAGTATACCAGCAAATTCCACGCAAGTAATACCCTATAATCTATCATAAATTTATCTTTAATCAGATTGCATATTACTTTTGCTGTTCCAATATAGTAGAGACTGGTTTAAATGTTTTTCGATACCCATCAATTAGGCCATATTTTAAAATCGCTTCCACATGTTTTTTTGTTGGATACCCTTTATGAGATTTAAAACCATACATTGGATATTCCTTGTCTAACTCAATCATCATTCGATCACGAGTAACTTTCGCAATAACGGAAGCTGCTGCAATTGTAATACTCTTAGCATCTCCCTTAATAATCGATGTGCTAGGAATTTCTAATTGTTCTAGCTTCATTGCATCAATTAATACGTGTTCTGGCATAATGGAAGATTTTTCAATTGCTTCATACATTGCAAGTTTAGTAGCTTCATAAATATTTACTTTATCGATTACTTCTGCACTCTTTATACCAATCGAAACACTAAGAGCATGATCCACAATATATTGATAATACTGTTCCCGTTTCTTTTCTGTAAGCTTTTTAGAATCTGTTAATCCTTCTAAAACAAAATCTTTTGGCAAAATGACACAAGCTGTCACAACTGGACCAATCAAAGGCCCACGCCCTACTTCATCGACTCCCCCAATATATTCAATTCCTTCATCCCACAGCTCACGTTCAAATTGATAAAGATCTATTCCTGATTTCATTTACTAACCCCCAATGTAGGAACCTCAACACAAAATAGATTGCTATCATTATAAAAGGTATTAGTTGCTCGACGAATTTTTGCTAAATAGTCTTCTGTTGCAGGAATATCCTTAAAGTTGATTCCTCCATTATACTCCCGATACAGTTCGTCCATATTGATTTGTCCATTTCTTTTTACATTACGATCATACATATCCTTTAATAAAAAAGCAGCACACTCAATATTAATTCTATCATCGTTTTGAATTTGATCTGGTGTATAACCAAGACTTTCTAATAATACAGGATAATTGGAGGGATTAATTTGCATTACCCCCTGATCTCCACTACAACCAATTTTCCCATGATTATTAAAATTACCATCTGATTCTACATGAGCAATAGAAATTAAAGACTGATATGGCACATGATATTTTTGAGCTATTTGATACATATAAATATTTAAATCATTAGATAAGAGTGGCTGATTATATAAATAGATCATATCTGTTTCTAAATCCGTAGTTTCATTAGACAAACCCAAACCAGACATAGAATTCATAACTACTTCCTTTTCTTCACTAATAAGTTCTATCTCTTCATCTTCAGTCCCAACCTCCGATTCATAGGGAATCTTTTCAACTACCAAGTTAATGTCGGTATCGGAATCTAGATGAAGAGCATATAAAAGAAAACTAGTACCAAGCATTGTTGCACCAATCATTGATTTTTTGATTCTACGAATTAGTATTTCGGTCGCTTCTTTTTCACTAATTACTTTACTAGAAGATTTTTCTTTTTTCTGAATAGCATCTAACGTAGTTTTAAATACAACATCCTTAGGATAAGAAGCATAATTTACAAATTGAATTACTTCCGTTTGAAATTCATTAGAATTTAAACGAATATTCATCACACCATTTTTATCTTGCCAATACAAACTCACTTCTTCTGCAATGCCTTCAAACTGTTCTTTCATGGAATCAATATCTTTCATATGAGTTTCATGTACAATCACACCATCTTCTTCTATCTGTAAAAGATAGTCTAACTTATCTCTTGTAATTTTTAGAGTTCTCTTTTTTATATTACGATCTGTATCCTCTTTTATACTGAGTACATTTTCATTCATAGAACCACCCACTTTTAACTCCATTATATACTAAAACAAGCATCCATTAAAAAGAAAAAGGAAAAAGAAGACAGAATTTTACAAATAAAATCTATCCTTCCTCTAATCGATCCAATGTAATTGATCCAAACATTCCTTCTTTAAAATCTCTAACAATTAAATGATAAACCTTATCATAGTCAAATTCCCCACCCTTAGTTAATGCACCTCTTTTTTGTGCTATCATAGTTAGAACTGGCTCTAAGTCAGAAAAATCAATAGAGTCTAGCCCATACCGACGAAATATTCGATCTGGATAATATTCCATCAATATTTTTAAAATAAAAACAGCAAGTACAGAAACATCTAAAATTTCTTCACGAATGGCAGAAAAGCATGCAAGAATGGTTGCCTGTTTTTGATTTTCAAGTTTTGGCCAAAGAATTCCTGGAGAATCTAAAAGTTCAATATCTTTATGAATTCGAATCCATCCTAAGTTTTTTGTCACTCCTGGTCGATTCCCAATCGCAGTTGCCTTCTTCTCCACTAAACGGTTAATTAATGTACTTTTTCCTACATTAGGACTACCTACAATCAAAGCACGAATTGGACGTGGTTTCATTCCCTTTTCTTTACGTTTTGCATTCATATCCATCATACACTCTTTTGTTAAAGAAATAATCATAGGAACATTTTTTCCAGTTAGTAAATCAACTGGAATTACTTGATATCCCTCTTGTCGATAAAAATCTAAAATAATATCAGTTTCTTTTTTATCACATAAATCATACTTTGTAACAATTAATAGTCTAGGTTTTCCCTTAATAAAAGAGTCTATATCCACAATTTTAGAACTTAATGGCATCCTAGCATCAATCACTTCATAAACAATATCAATTAGTGACATCTTTTCAGTAATTTCCCTTCTAGTTTTTGCCATATGTCCTGGATACCAGTTGATTGTCGTATTTTGTCGATTATTGTCCATTTATATCACTTCCTTTATTTATTACATAACTTTTTTTTATTTCATCATTTTTACATAAGAACCATCTAGATATTTTTTTATCAAATAATTTATATTTTTCAACATTAAATTCCTGTTTATTTGATAAAATGTGTCCTATAGAGCACCCATTCACACTTAAATAATTAGTATTATAAAAATTATTCTTTATATAAAAATCTAATCTTTTTTTTCTAATTATACAATCATCATATTTTTCGTTTATCTCATCTATATTTAAATATATTTCATTATCCTTGTTATTACTTAAATACCATTTCAATAAATAAGTGCCTATTCCTTTATTTCTATATTTTTCTTTTACTGCTAAATACAAAATAAATTTTTGACTATTATCATTAATCAAATATATAAATGCCACAACTTCATTTTTAATTAATAACATATACATATTAGCTCTTTTAAAAATTATATTTACTAATAAAATCATTATGGAAAATCTATTTTCTTTATCAAAACAATTTAAATATATTTTTTTGATATCTTGATACTTAGTAATAGTAAATTTTTTTATTTCATAGTTCATTTTTTCATCTCCTTTTCTTTAATTTTTACTAAATATGTAAAAACTCATTTTAAAGAAATCCTTTATTTATAATGTTTTAACTATGGTTTTACATAAATCCCGATATCCCAGTTGATATTTGTCGAATTTTGTCGATTATTGCCACTCATTTATATCACTTCCTTTATTTTTAATATCTTTTCAAAATTAAATTCTTTCAACTTACCTGTTCCTAACTCAAAATTCAAATAATTTCCATCTTCTGGTATCCCTTCAAAATAACTCATTAAAACTAGCCCCACACCACCATGTGCAACTATCAAAATATTTTCGGATGGATTAAAACTTAATTCATCTAATAAATTAAATACTCGAGTTTGAACTTCTATAATACTTTCTGCTTTATCAAATTTTTGATTACCATATATATTCCAAAAAGAATTAAAATTAAATTCAGAGCGAGTTAATCCTTCAAATTCTCCAAAATCTCGTTCTATAATTCTATTATCATATATTATCGGTGCAGTACCTTCATATGCGATAGATAAGGTTTCTTTTGCTCTAATCAAAGGACTACAAATAATTCTATCGAATTTAATTCCATTCAATTCTTCTTTTGCTTCCAAGGATTGTTTTTTCCCTTTATCATTTAAATGTAAATCACATCTTCCTTGACACTTTGGATCTTTTTTTCCTTCATTATTTAAATTTTCGTTCCAATCAGTACTACCATGTCTTAAAAAATAAATCATTTTAATTTCTCCTATCTATATAAATTCTTTAGAACATTAGTTAAACACTCTTCTGCTGTTTTATCTGTATCTGAAAATCTTATTCTAACTAATTTCCCATTAACTTTAAATATATATGGATTCTTTGCTTTCATAATGAAATCCAATATTCTTTCATTACTAGTTTTTCTTCTATCTATTTTTATATCTGTTACTTCATCCACATCTTCTAATTTTACATCATCAAGATTTACCTTTCTACATCTTTCTAATTTTTCTGCTAATTCTTTAATATTATATTTATTCATAAATTCACACTCCATATTAATTATAGATTCAAATACAATTAATGTTAAATGTGCGATTATTATTTTTACTCATTAATTTTACTTTCTATTTTTTGTTGCTCATCAGCATACTGATAATTGAGTGCATTGTCTTTAGAGATTGCAGATTTTTTTGTTTCTTTTTCATATAAATCTCTAGCACCTTTTGCAACTCCTCCACCTCTTTTTGCAACTCTCAAATTTTCTTTTAAACCTCGGGGAAGTTCTTCTCTTGCAATATCACGAGTAGCAATCTCTCCTATGTTTGTAAGTGCTACTTCTAGATCGGTCATATTATCTCTTAAAGATTCCTTCCTAATCCCTTTTAACTCTTTATATTCACTGGCTTTCATCTCAGACCAGCCTTTGTATATTTCATTGGTTAGCATTGCATATTCCATTGGTTTGGTTATGCCGCCTTCTTTCCAAACATCTGTAAGTTTAAACCTATCTACAATTCCTGTTAGTCTAGCCTTGATTCATTCATCATTATATCCTTTACTACGATAGTAATTTATAGCTCGATTTATTGCTATTTCAGGGTCAAATACTTCATCAATTCTTTCACTTCCAAGATTTGCAAGCCACATTTTAAAAGGTTCTGCTTTTGGACTAGGTATAGATTCAATTAATCTAAATATATTTTTTGTATCTAGCATATCAGTATAACGCATTTTTCCATCTTTTGCCCTTAATTTTAAAGTGTCACATTTTGTGACGGTTTCATTTCCTTCTTGAATCATTCTTGATTTTAGCGTTCTCCAATAATGAGATGGATCTTTACTCTCTGTTAAAACACTAATAACATCAACTACACTAAAATAATAATCTTCTTTTTCACTATCCCAAATACTTCTTATTTCTTTATCTTCAAATAGATTTGATATTGTTTCTAATTTATTGTTCAATTTTACACCTTCTTTCTTTTTGTTTTTGAGAGGGGGCTGCAACGTCGTAATCACCTTTCTAATTCTCATCATAAATATCATTAAAATCACTGTATTTTTATCAGTTTTCAATAATTTTAACACTTTTTTAATGAAAATGTGCAAGATCTAAAATCAAATAAAGTCTTTATTTATAAGAGTTTGCTAGAGGGTTGCAATAAATCGTAATCAACCAGTTTATATTTGTCGTATTTTGACGATTATTGTCCATTTTATTCACTTCCTTATATAATTATACCATCACCATCATATAATAAATACAAGTGTTCTTTTGAATTATTTTTTAGGTTATTTATAAATTCTTCTTTTTTATTTGAATGTGGTATTATTAATCCGTTTAATAATTTAAGTCCAGTAAAATCACTCATGTTGACTTTATTCTCATCATATGATAAAGCTGTCTCAATTGAACTGCCTAGTATTTCACTTCCAGCACTAGATCCAATATATATTTTACCTTTATTGATAAAATCCCTAATACTATTATCAAAACTATACTTTCTAATCATATTAAGTAAATAAAAAGTATTTCCACCCATCATATAAATAATATCAAAATTATTAATATCTATATCACTACTACCAATTTTATATTCAGTAATATTACTTTCATCAATTCCTAAATCTAAAATTGTTTTATATTCTCTAACCATCCATGATTTATCACCATCATCTTCGCCATCAACTGCTGTTGTAATATATAAAACCTTTTTATATTTAATTTCGTCCTTATCTATAATTTTATAAAAATTATTTTTAAAATCTTCTTTTACAATACCACATGATGTAAGTATGATATTTTTCATATATCTTCGCCTCTTTTCTATTTTTTAATATAAATTTTTATAGAGATTGCAACATCGTAATCGCCTTTATAAATTTATCACTTTATTAATGAAAGCATGTAAAATATAAAACTGAATAAATTCTTTATTTAATCTAACTTTTTTTACCAATAGTAAAAATTATGGGAGATATAGCACCTGCTTGATTCCATGCAACATCATTGGAAGGGGTAATTCCATAAAAATAACAAACAAACGCAGAAAAATTAACCCCACTAATAACAAACATAATAGTATCATCATCCTAATATGCTTTTACAATATCATCTATAGCATTCATATTCCTTGTTAATAAACTTTTCCACTCTTCTCCAACATTCATCTCATTTAATCTTTCGTCTTCTATAATCGAAATATTATGATATTCATTGATAACATCCGCTGTATGTTTACATCTAAGATAAGGTGATGTAACTATAGTAGCTATATTTGGATTTCTTAACCTTTCCGATAAAATCTTTGCTTCACTTATTCCTCTTTCTATTATATCTTCTAGTTGTCTTAAATTTTTATCATAATGATTGCTACTAATATTTCTTTCTGCATGGTGCACATAAATTATTTTCATTTTTTACCACCTCTTTTCTTTAATTTTTACTAAATGTGTAAAAACTTATTTTAAACAAGTTCTTTATATACAAGGCTTTAACTATCGTTGTCTTTTTATCTTGATACACCAGCTAATTGGCGTATTTTTTTTAGGTTTTCCATTACTATTCATTTCTTTTCCTACAATGATTTCTAAGAGGACATTCATGGCACTCTTTCTTATTACAAAATGAATTTCCCAATTCCCATAAGTATTTATCGATATTACTAGGATTGATATCCAATTCTTTTCCGACTTTAACATAAGTATTTGACAATTCTTTTATTTCCCTACTTCCAACATTTTATTATATAAAATACCAGTTAAATAACTAATTTCAATATCATGTCTGTCAATAGGTATACTTTCTACATTTCCTTTAAAGTTGCATACTTTTGTATCACATATGATTCTTATTAATAATCCACCAATTTTTTGTCCAAATCCTTTAATACTATTAATAGAAGACTCTAACTCTATAAAGCTATTCAAAGTTTGCAAATAATCTAAAATACTATTATACTCTACTAATTTTTTTGATAACTCTATCCATTTTTCTAAAGCAACATTAGGATATCTCGGATGAATATAGTTTATCATAATTTCATTTAATGATTCTCTTTTCATATTCAATACATCACTAGGATTAAATATATTAGGATACTTTATGTATGTTTCAGTTAAGTTCTTATGATATATTTTTGAACGCACTCCATAATCTAGCAAACAAGAATAAAACATATATATAGTATTCATTTGATTTATATACTATATTAGACGGATACTCTATACTAGCTAGTTCTTGTTTCGATTTAATTCGATTTAAAATAATTATTTAATATCTTAACAATTTCGATACATTGGTAATAATCTATAACTTTTTCTTCTATCATTTTAATCAGTACTACTTTCTTTCATCGAAATATATCCAATATCTTTTATATGTTTGTTTTAACTCTTCATCATAGTAATTATTTTCGTATATGCCACCATTTTTTTCAATTACATTAGTAGAGGCTATGTTATCATCTCTACAACTAACTAACACCTTCTGAAGTCCAATTTCTTTTGCCTTCTCTATAGCTAAACTTAATACTATAGTTCCATAACTTTTTTTTCTTTCACTTGGTTTTACTAAATAGCCAATATTACCCCCATAATTGATTAGATTACCCTTAATCGTATGTCTTAAATTAAATCCACCAACTAATTTTCCATCATCAAATACCCCAAACGTAGTTTGTGGAGAATATTCATGCTTAATTAATTCCTGATGTTTATTTTTTTCTAAGTTTTCTAAAAACATATCATAATTAATGATTTTACTAATATTTGTTAATCCCTCAAAATTGCCATCAAAATTATTTATCTCATCAATCATATCTAGTAACTTCGTTTTATCCTCTTTATTAAGCTCTCTTGCTACAATCATCCATACTTCCTACCTTTTAACATGAATTTTATTTGCAATAATAATTTCTTTGAATATTTTATTAATTATTCCTTATCCTTGATAACCTCTATTACAATTGCAATTACTCCATATTTTTCCAAATCTTCCTTCAAATAATACTGTTCCATATCTTTAGAATCTGCATCATCCTCTTTATCATACCCCATAGATATTTTATCAAAGTGCTTATATAGTTCTTCAAAACTCGGATATTCATATAAGTTTACTATTTGTGCTGTAATGTTTTCCCCTGTAATTCTATTCGTAAATTCTACCAAGTCTTTCACTTTTAGTTGTTGACGCTTTTCATCATTTAATCTTTTTTCAACTGTTTTTGTTCCATTTTTTATACGACTAAATTGATCATTATTTATATGAATTTTATGTATCATACGTTTCCTCCAAGTATAACTCTAAATTCAAAATTTTTAGAAAAAAAGGACAAGTATTTTATTTACTTGGACCCTTATAATCTTCTGAATTATCTTCTTGTAGTGATTTTGGACTTAATCCATAAAAGCAATAGATTTCTTCCAGCTCCATTACAACAATCTGATGCTCTGTAAGATTTAACTTTTCCCGTAACTCGTCTAGATGAGGCCCACCATTTAAATATCCAATATTCACCTCTAAAAAAGAGGGAATCAAAGGTAAAGACCTAATATCCAAATCAATTTTTCCTAGCTTATAAGAAGTTCTAGTTGCCAAAACTTTCTCTGTTTCTATATCCTCATAAATTTTATTGGCTCCTATTGCTTCTAGACGTTGTTTTAAATCATTTACATCTACATCTAATACCTGAATTTTCTGATTTTTCAATTCATTCATGATTCATATCTCCTTATATTATAAATTTATTTAATTCTTTATCATATTCTCGCTTAATCCAAGCCATTACAAGATTCTCAATATGTTTTATTTCATCACTTGTCAAATCTTTTTCCTTTGGTATATGGTTCCACTTTTCCAGACACCCTCTACAACAACAAGCAGTAGCGTGCATAGCAATAAATACAGGATGATTCTTCATCGGAGTTTGCTTACCATCCGTCCTAGGATTATAGGTTGCTAACTTCTGATTTATAAAGTCATTCGCATGACGACTAATAACATCCATTTCCTTTTCATCAATATAAGTAATCATATATTTTCTTAAATGAAAGCTACTATAGAATTTTGATTTTTTAAGTCTTTCTAATATTTGTTCCATATCCCAACTCATAGTTGCCCTTTTCTTCGGTCAATAATATCAATGACTTCTCCTATATACATTCTATGTACAGGTTCCTTTTTATAAAAATGTTCAATTTCAATATCAGAAATACTATCTTGATTTATATTTTTAATATTTAAATCTTGAAAATAAATTTTCTTACAAACAATTGTTAAATTTGCCTCCTTAAAAGAGGGTGCCAGTTCCAAAAAATCAGGAGTCAACTTCGTAAATGCAATTTTATTCCCATCTCTACCAGAATTATTGCCTAATAGTGTAAGCTCCCTCTGATACTCTTTATCATAAAAACTAATTGTAAAATATTCATGATTTTCCATCAATTCATAAGTATAACGACTAGGTCTTATATAAACAGTAACCACAGGTTTCTGCCATAAAGTTCCAAAGCCTCCCCAACTAATTGTCATAGTATTCATATTCTGTTTCTTTCCAACCGTTAATAGAGCCCATTCCTGATCTAATAGATAAAAAGGTGCTAAATTAAAATCTTTTAAATCCATTGTTTATTTCCTTCCTTTATTTTATCATACTCTAATTTATTATTTTTTTAAGCACTAACGAAAAAATCACATTAAAGGTGCAAATAATCGTAGTAATGATTGCCAAATATTTTTAAAAAATCCAGGAGTTGCTTCTTTTTTCGTTACTTTATGACTTTTTAAAATGGTTTCATCCAAATCCTTTTTTATTTCTTTTATACAGGCTACATCTTCTAAATATAAACCACATTCAAAATGTAAGTACAAACTTCTATAATCCAAATTAATAGTTCCAACTGTCGCAACATGATCATCTGATACAAATACTTTCGAATGAATAAAGCCAGGTGTATATTTATATACTTTCACTCCTGAACGCATTAAGGGTTCAATATAAGATTCTGATAAAGCATAGACTAACTTTTTATCTGGAATTCCAGGAATAATAATTCGAACATCCACTCCTCTTTTAGCAGCCAAACTAAGGGCATTAATTAAATCTGTATCAATAATTAAATAAGGAGTGAAGATATATACATAGTGATGAGATTGATTAATAATATTTAAATAAATATCTTCTCCTGTAATTTCATGATCTAAAGGAGTCTCTCCATAAGGTACGATATAACCATTCTCGTGCTTTTTATCAAAGGAAGAATCTTTAAAAATTGTAAAATCTCGATCCTGCTTTTTAATAGCATTCCACATGGTTAAAAACATTACTGTATAATTCCATACAGCCTCCCCTTCTACTCGAATTCCATTATCCTTCCAATGTCCATAAGGACTACTGATATTAATATATTCATCTGCGAGATTCATTCCTCCCGAATAAGCAACCCTACCATCAATCACCATAATTTTTCTATGATCACGATTATTCATGATAACTCCTGAAATGGGATTTAATTTATTAAAAACAATACATCGAATTCTCTTTTTTTGAAGAAACTTCGGATAAGAATCGTCCAATCTAGAAATACAACCGAAGTCATCATACATCACTCTAACATCGACTCCCTCTTTCGCCTTTTCTTCTAATACTTCTAAAATAGCATTCCACATAACTCCAGGACCTATAATGAAGTATTCTAAAAATATAAATTTTTTTGCTTTTTTTAAATCTTTCAACATCTCTTGAAATGCAAGTTCTCCAATTGGATAATAGGAAACTTCATTATTTTTAGTCACTGGATACCCTGCAAAGTCACATAAATACCGAATTCTACTATTATTTTCAATTTCTAAGCGAACCTTTTCATTTTGAATTAGATACTTCTTACTATTTTTTTCTGACTTAATAATCCTTTTTAATAACTGACTCCGAATCTTATTTCGACCAATAATTACATACATTAATGTACCAACTACTGGAAGCAAAAGGAGAATAATTAACCAAGGGAGAGTATAGGAATAATGAATACTATTTTTAATTAATCCTAGTACTAACACAATTCGTAACACCCCATAAAATGTATTTACAATCCATAGTTGTCTTCCTAAAAATAAGTAAATAAATAACGTGATAGAAACTTGAATGATGAGCCCAATCCCAACAATCGTTCCTTTCACTACTGCATTTCGCATAAACTCTTCACCTACCTTATTTGTGCCTAATTAGAATAATTTTTTCGCTAAGTTATAAACTTAAGTTCCATAGAGACATGAACTACTCCTTCTTCTAAGAATTCATCGGAGGTAGTCACAAAACCAAATTTTTCATAAAATTTCACAGCATGTTTTTGTGCATGGATATATATATTTTCACATTTCATTTTATCCCTGATTATAGAAATACTTTCTCTTAGCAATTTGCTACCAACCCCATTTCCATGGCTTAAGGTTAAAACCCTTCCAATTTTGACGATTTTCTTTTCACTATCGATGTAAAACGCCCTTAAATAAGCAATTACTTTGTTGTTTTCTTGAAAAAAGAAATGAATACTATGATAATCAATATCGTCCATATCCTGATAATTGATTTGCTGTTCTATAATAAAAATTTCAGCCCGTGCCTTTAATATTTCATATAACTCTGTAATTGTTAATTCCTTAAATTCCTTTACAATTAATTCCATTGCTCTCACTCACCTTTTTGTCATTTTTTACTATATTTACTTATATACGAAAACAAAATCACTAGACTTTATCAAAATAAGTAATCTTCCGTTCATTGACATCATCTTCAATCGCATCTCGAAGTAATTTTCTAACCTTCGGAGCATTTTTTAAATGACGTAAATACACCTTCATTCCTGCCCGTTCACTGCTACTATGCGAATCCACCATTACACTCACAGTTCCTATGCCAATCATTCGTTCAACTAAGGTTTCTGTCATATCTGGATCCTTTAAAGTATAAAGTTCATATGAATTGGATTTTCTTTTTAAAAAGCCCTCCATTACAATTAATTCATCTGCAGTAATTTGATACTTTGTAAAGTTCATATGAATTAAGGTTAAAAATTGATCCCATAATCCACTGGGAACTCCTTCCCACAAAACTTCAAAATCAACATCCTCTATTTTTTTCATATGACCATCTCCTAAAATTAGTATATCATGAAAAAAACAGAATAGAAAGTGTTTCCTACTCTGTTCTTAAAGCCTCTACTGGATCTTTTTTACTTGCAATACGCGCTGGAATATATCCACCAATTACTGTTAGGAATACGCTAATTGCTACTAGAAGAATTGCATGAATAATATCCAACTTCGCAACATTTGTAAGTCCTGATAAATTCTCAATAATATGGTTCGCTGGAATTGTTAAAAGATAAGCAATTCCAATTCCTAATGCACCTGAGGTTAATCCAATAATAAATGTTTCTGCATTAAATACACGTTTTACATCCTTACTTCTAGCCCCAAGAGATCTTAAAATTCCAATTTCCTTGGTTCTTTCCAGTACAGAAATATAAGTAATAATTCCAATCATAATACTAGATACAATTAAAGAAATAGAAGAAAATGCGACTAATACAACTGTAATTGCATCCATAATATTTCCTGATAATGAAGAAATCATTTCTGCCATATCCATATACTCAATGGATTCTTCTGCATTTTTATCTCTATTATATTGATCTAGATAGTTCGTAATTTCATCTTTTGTTTCAAAATCTTTTGGATAAATGAAAATTGCAACAGGAATCGTATCATATCCCAAATATCCAAGCATTAATTCTTTCGTAGTAGATTCATCAAATGGAGAATTGGTTAAAATATTATAGTCTGTTTCTAATTGTGCTTTCACAATGCGGGATTCCTTATTTTTTTCAACTACCATCTCAGTTAAAGCATTAGTATAGGCAAAACCACTCCCATTGGTAACTAGCTCTTTATCTTCTTTTCCACGAATAATTGCTTGTACTTTCACTGTAATACTATTCTCATTATAATAAAGTTTTTCTAAATCTTGATTTGGATAAAATAGATTTCCTTGTTGCCCATAGTAGTCATCATTTAAAACAACTTTTAATTCCTGATTCATAATATCATCAAATGATACAGTCTCTTGTTCACTCAATCCTAAAGTTTCTAGCACTGTATCATAAATTTGGTTTTTACTATCTACTTGTAAGATCAATCCAGGCTCATTCTCATTAATTTCACCAGCAATAACATCATACATATTCTCTACAACACCGTCTTCTCCTTTATTAGGATTGGTAGGTAGTAAAGTCCAAGAAGAATTACCTACATTCATTGTACTTACCAAATTATATTGATTTTTACTATCTTTATTAATTACTAATAAATTGGTTCCACGTTCATAAGCAATTCCTGAAAGATATTTTGTATCCAATTTTTGTAAGTAATTTGTAAAATCACTTGTAATTTTGTTTGTATGAAGCATAGCCTCAAACTGATTCTCCTGAACATATACTTCTTTTGCCGTTGGATATTTCGGAAGTTTCTTACTTTGACTAGATGACTTTTCCATCATCTCTTGATCCATTTGGATTGCTTGTTGCGTAATCGTAATCGGCGCTTGAGAAAGTGATGTTTTTTCAAAATTATCAATTTCAATTTTAAAACCATTCGATAAGGACAAAATAAGAGCAATTCCAATAATTCCAATACTAGAAGCAAAGGCAGTTAAAATAGTTCTTCCCTTCTTTGTTCTTATGTTATTGAAGGAAAGTTTTAAAGCTGTTCTAAAACTCATGGATGTTTTTCTAATCTTAAACTCTTTAGATCCCTCTTCTTGTTTTCCAATAGGATTACTATCACTAATCTTTTCTCCATCTTTAAATTCAATTACTCTAGTTGCATAATTTTTAGCTAAATCTGGATTATGAGTGACCATAATTACCAACTTATCTTTAGCAATTTCCTTAATTAACTCCATAATCTGAATACTAGTTTGTGTGTCTAATGCCCCTGTTGGCTCATCTGCTAAAATAATATCTGGATTATTAACTAATGCCCTTGCAATCGCAACTCGTTGCATTTGTCCCCCCGATAACTGATTCGGTTTTTTATGAATATGGTCAATTAAACCAACTTTTTTTAGTGCTTCTTTTGCTCTTCTTTTTCTTGCCTTAGCACTAACACCACTTAGAGTCATTCCCATTTCCACATTATCTAATATACTGATATGACTAATCAAATTATAATTTTGGAAAATAAATCCCACACAATTATTTCGATAACGATCCCAATCTAAATTTTTATATTTTTTTGTGGATTTATTATTAATAATTAAATCCCCACTATCATAACAATCTAGACCTCCTATAATATTTAGTAAAGTTGTCTTACCACTACCAGAAGTTCCTAATATCGCTACAAATTCATTTTTACGAAAAGTAATAGACACACCCTTTAAAGCATGTTGTATAAAGTCTCCTGTCTTATAACTTTTCTTTATATTTTTTAATTCTAACATGTTACCTCCTTGATATAAACCATTAGTATTATACTAAAAAAATCGGGAAATATCTCAAAGAATGTATGCTTCTTTACACTTTTATACACTTCTAAGCATGAAAAAAGCACCTTTTTTGAAAGGTACCTCAAAAAAATTTTCAAGATTCTTTTTGTTTTGCTGCCCTCCATAGACGCTTCCACATTTTATCTGTTGAGTAATTTAAAATTCCTACTTTATAAATTTTTAATCCATATTTTGTCATAAAGTAAATAAATCCACAAAGTAATAAGACAGAAATCCCAATATCCAGAATACCTATTTCTCCAATCACAAGAAGAGCTGGTCCTAATAAGCAAGAAATAAATGGGACGTAAGATAAAATTCGAATCAATACAGATCCCTCAAACATTCCTGCCATAATCGCTAAATAATATCCTAATAAGCAAATCATCATAATAGGGGTTTGAATTTGTTGAAAGTCTTCCATGTTGACAGTCATAGAAGCTAGAATACCAGCAATTAAAGAATAAGCAATAAACGATAAAATCATTAGTACAAGAGTTGCACCAAGAATCAAAGGTAACCTATCCATAATTCCCGTTTGACTAAGACTATCCCAAATACTTGAAATACTATCAGTAATTTGACTGTTACTACCTACTTGTACCATACTTTTAATTAAAAATCCAATTCCTGAATATAAAATCAGTAATACACCTTGAATTAAAACAAAAGCATTAGAAGCAAGAACCTTCGAAAAGAAATGCGTTTTTGGACTTACATTCGAAATAATAATTTCCATACTTCTCGTTGATTTTTCTTCATTAATTTCCGTACCAATCATTTGTACTAAGAAAATAACCAACATAAAGAATGGTAAAATAAGTGTTGGAAAAACAGTACTCATAATCATTGCCGTTGCCTCATCCTCTGTTTTAGATTGATCATTTAAAATCAAACGGTCAATTGATATATTGGAAGTAATCTTTTGTAACTCTGCACTCTGAATATTGGTTTTCATCATGGCTACTTGCATTTTAGAAGTATTTAATGCTTGTACAATTGCTTGATAAGAAATCGTATCAATTTTTTGATTTGAAATAATTTTTGCTTTTAAATAATTCTCTGAATCACTTTCAAGAACAATCCCAATTTTATCATTTTCCTTTAACTCTTTTTCTAATTCTTTTACATCTTTAGTGAATGTTTCCAAGATAATATCATGATCTAAATCAAAACTTTCCTCTGCTAGAACCAAAGATGTCTTAAAAATTTCCTCCGTATTTTTTGTCTCATCTAGTAATAAAATCTGTGTATCTGATGAAAAATCTCCACCAAAGAAACTAATAATACTATCCATATTTAAAAGACCAATAATGACTACTGCTAGTAAGAGATTCGCAAATAAAAACCATTTTGTTTTGATTTTCTTATTTAAACTCTGTCTTGCCAAAAACCAAAATTTACTTGTCATAAGATTCCCCCACTTTCTCAATAAAAATTTCATTTAAGCTAGCTTCCTCTACCACAAATTTTGTAATCTTATTTTTAGAAATTGCTTGAAATACAGAATCCACTACTTTCTCACTTTCAATTTTTACTTCGTATTCTTTCGGAGTAGAAACAATATCAAGTACTCCAGGAACTTTTTTTAATTTGTCTACAGAAATATCTCCTTGAATAAAAATATTCTTTTTTCGATACTCTTTCTTGATATCTTTTAAATACCCACTTAATACAACTTTTCCTTTTACTAAAATCACTAGTTTTTCACAAAAAAGTTCAATATGTTCCATTTGATGAGAAGAAAAAATAATAGAGCATCCTTTTTCTTTTAATTCCAAAATTGCTTCTTGAAACATTTTTACATTGATTGGATCTAATCCTGAAAATGGTTCATCCAAAATAAGTAGTTTTGGTTCATTAATAATCCCTGCAATAAACTGAATTTTTTGTTGATTTCCCTTAGATAGTTCCTTAATTTTACGATTTTTATACTCCAGAATTCCAAATCGTTCTAACCACTCATCCAGTCTTTTTAAAATAACGTCTTCACTCATTCCCTTTAAAATTCCATAATATAATAGTTGATTCTGTACTGTAAGCTTCGTAAGTAGACTTCTTTCTTCCGTTACAAATCCAATGGAATCTGTAACTGTGTAATCGATTTTTTCTCCATCCAAAGTAATACTTCCAGAATTTGGTTCTAAGAGTCCCATAATCATTCGAAACGTAGTCGTTTTTCCTGCCCCATTCTCCCCCAAAAGTCCAAAGATTTCTCCCTGTTTTACTTCAAAAGATAAGTGATCTACTGCTAAATGACGACCATAAGACTTTGAAATATTCTTAACCTCTAACATAGTTTTCTCCTTTTAATAAAAAAAGATACCAAATGGCATCTTATTTACAAACAGCCCCAATTTGTTCATACATTGATTGAATATCTGAAAGTTTTATCTTTCCATCTTTAATTAACAGAGAATTATTAGAATCAATTTCAATCATTTTGTCTGTATCAATTTTTGCATAGTTAATATCGACTGTACTAGTTAACACACCATTTTTTACTTGAATATCATAGTCATAATATTTTACATCTTTATAAGGTGCATACCCAGCTTCTAGTAATGTTTTATATTGATTTAAATATTGCTCATTATCAGATGTTAATTTTTCTACTGTATGTACCTTATCAACATAAGAACCAGTATAAGTAACTTCATAAGTAAGATCTGCATCTACCCCAGTTGTTACTTCCCCTGTTTTTGTACAGCGTAATACTTTAGAATCCTTATTTTCTTGAATACCACTTTCTTTGTTAGAATCCTTGTCTACCTTCTTGTCATCCTTATCAGAACATCCTGTAAACACTAGAAGACCTACCAATAACACAATTGATAATTTTGTAATTTTTTTCATTTCTCTCACCTTTCTTTTCCTAATTTTGTTCCGCAATTACTACAGAAGTTGCCATCCACTGGATGACCACAGTTACTACAGAATTTCACACTTGTTACGTCATTCGAAGTACCTACTCCTGAGGTAGGTGGCTGTTGATATGGATCCACTGCTTTCATATCCTTCATTCCTGATTGATTTTGAAATGGCGTAGTTGCGGCTCCACCAACCATTCCACCAGATGTCATATTCATCATACCAAGTCCCATAAATCCTTGAGCTGCTCCGTTTTCATTGTTTGCAGCATCTTGAACTGCATTTGCATAAGCACCAACTAATGTACCTTGTTGCATCATAGAATTTGATGATAATTCATAATTGTCAATCTTCTTACTAGACTCTTCATCTAAAGAAACGCTTTCTACGATGAAACCACGTAATTGCAATCCTCTTTCTCGAATTGGAGCATCAAATACTTTTTCATCCATCGTCTTTTTAATTTCATCTGTACGACTAGGAAGTTCCATAACAGGAACTTTATGTTCTGCCGTTCCAAGCTCATTTAAGACATTTTGGAAAGAACCAATGACTTCTGCTCTCATTTGATCTGTAATTTGATCAACTCGATACTCATCTCCTGCTCCTGCAACATTCTGCATAAATGTGACTGGATCTCCTACAGAAAAAGTATATGTACCATAACAACGTACTTCTACTCTCATCGGTGCATAAGTTCCTGTCATTTGATTTGGGATTGGATGAGACCAATCTTGGAAAATAATTGGAGTTGCCGTTCCAAATTTATTTCCTAAGATTTCTGTTGTATTGAAATAATAAACAGATTGTCCTTTGGCCGGAGTACCATTGTATTTAAATCTTTGCCACATTTCTTTAAATACAGCTCCAAACTGTCCACCAAAGAAGGATGGGGAACTAGATTGGTCATATTCATATACGCCTGATTCTGCAGTTGCATCTAGAATCGCACCAGAATCCATAATGACAGCCATTTGCCCAGGTGCTACAATTACCCTACTTCCTTTTGAAATTTGTCCTGTAGGTGTAGTAACTTTTTTCATTAAAAGCTCATTTCCCATATCTTCACATTGAATCAAATCTTGCCATTGATCATGTAAAGTTCCACCCACTGATTGAACTGCTGCTTTAATTAAACCCATTTTTTCTTACCTCCTACGTCAATTATCTTCTTTTAGATCTATTACTTTCCAAGATTTTGCTAAGGAAGCAACCTGAAAATGAATTCCACTTTGACAATACGAACATTTCTTTGCTCTTAAATTGGAAATGGGTCCACCACAGGAAGGACAAGTAATTCCAAGTATCCTAAAATCAAACCCCGCTTGTTTCGTATCATAGACATACACAAAGGTGGTTGTATACCGTGTTTGCTTTTTGTACTTGCTTGGAACTACAACCGCTCCATCTCTTTTTTCCTCATAGTAATATTCTAAAGAACTTGACACTTCTAATTTTATCATACCTTTTAGATTTTTATAAGACTTTATTGCATGTTTGTGAAAAATAATATCATCATATCTTTTTTGAATATTATTTTCAAGCAAATCATCAATCTGTAAAAAGAGCTTTTCTCGGATTAATAGATAATCATCTTTTTCTAAATTCTTTTTTTCTTTTCTTTCTAACGAATCTAAAATAATTCGAATTGTTTCTTCTGTTTTTGTATAAAATTCCTTTTCATTGAAATCTTCAAAATCTCTTAAAATACTAGGAAGTAAAACACTATTCAAATTAGAAACTTGTTTATGTTTTTCTATATTCCTACTTTCTGCTTCTTTGATTTCCTTATATAAATCATATAAACGCTTTCCCCGAAAACCTGTTTTATTTAATATAAAACGAATTAGTAAATATAATAGAAAAATAAGAAAGAAAATACCAAAGATAACTCCTAAAAATCCAATCAAAAACGCTTTCACTTACAAAACTCCTTTATATACCTGTACCTAAAACTAGAAAGTCATCTATTTTATTATATCACTTAAAATGAAAAATAGAAGAAAAAAAAAAGAATTTACATTCTCAAATACATTTCTTTTTATATTATAATTTACCTTTAAATTTCTTGATAAATTCTTCATCATCCATTTCCAGTGGTTTATCAAAATATTCTTGCATCTCAGTGAGATATCTTGTTACTTCACAATCAATTGTTGTTTCTAATAAATCATCTAAATTTTTTAGATATAAACATTTTCCTTGTTCTTGCAAAATATTTAGTAGTTCTATTGCTTGCTTTTTTGTATAAACAGGAATATATCTTTGTTGCATTTCACTCCATATAGGAGTTTTAACTTCAAATGTTTCAGGATTAATACCATAAATAATAGTATCCTCAAGATTACCTAAATCTGATTGTACTCTTTCTGAAACCAATACAGTAGGAGCTCTCAAAATTTTATTTACTTCCTTATCAACATATACTTTGTTAAAACATTTTGATTGTTGATCCAAATTATATAGAATAAGACTTCCATTCGAATCATCAATTAAGTAAGAAAAATCTGTAATTCGAGAACGAAGACCAGTACTACTATTCAAGGCATTGACTGGTGTTAACAATAAATAACCTTGATCACTATAATGCTTCAATTGTCCTAATCACTAAAAATTTCTACTACTTGATTCTCTCTCAATCTTCTTAATATAATTGCCGATTTCCCCTCTACATATTCAATATCATATTTTTTGGGATCGTATTTTAAATAGCACTTCCCTCCCGTTGCTATTTGAATTTTTTTTCAACCATTTCATCCATATATTTTCCCTCTTAACACTATATTACTTATGTCTTGCTATTATAGAATAACCATAAAAAAAAGAAAAGAGAAAAATTAAAATTTTCTCTAAAATAAATTAAATAGAAATCTACCTTTTCACGTCATAATTCTTAGAAGTATCATAATTTAAAAATAATATTTTATCAGAACGATATCCATCTAAAGAAGGAACATCAAATTCCTCTGAATACCAACATCCTTCTTGATTAGCCCTTTCTAACTGATCAAATAATTTTTTGTAATATAGAAGTTCAAAATAAGAAGCCTGATTCAAAATATCATCTAAAGACTCACTCAATGTTATATATCTTCCAAAGCGATACTTATATAACTCTACTTGATGATGTCTTAATTTAGCATCGGTTTCTAAAATATATATCTTTAGATTTTTAATTCTTTTTTGCTCATGATCTTGATGCTTTTCAACGGCTTCCTTAATTCGAATATAATTATATCGTTGAATCATTACTAGATAGGCCTGTGAAATTAAAAGAGGTACCAATAAAAAGATAGGCATAGAAGCACAAACAAATGAAACAAAAGCAATGCCATGAAATAAACCGTTATACCATAAATATTTTTTGTGGTCCTTTAAGTCCTGAAGACCATTTCCTCTTTTTAAAAAATAACTAGTTTTATCTCTAAGTCCTGCTTTAGGTAAAAGTAAAGTGCATCTTAAAATACATTCTTTTAGCTTACGGACACCTATTTTTTCATAAAAAGATTTCTCCCAGCCCCTTTTTCTAAAATCCATAATATCACCTCTTAAATCGGCTATATTATATCACAAAACTCTTATTTCGTATAGGAAAAACTCACTTTTTTGCAATCGAGTAGAGAAAACTTTTCAATAAAATATTGAATATTTTTCCCTCTCACACC
>CAJTXV010000009.1 GCA_910584255.1 uncultured Bacilli bacterium | reverse complement strand
TATGTTTTTTGGTGGGCGGAGCTCTTTACTATTCTCACCAGCATAGCTGGTGGTTCTACTGTTTGACCCCATAGTCAAACACAATAAAAAAAGATATTTCATTTTAGAAATATCCTCTCAATAACTAAATAATCTCTATTTAAAATATTGCTAAATTGTTGTTGATTCATCTGAAACTAAATTTTCTTGATTTTCAACCTCAACACTTGATTGATTATCCTCACCAAGAATTTCTATTTCTTCAGCCTCTTCTTTTATAAGAGTTGCCACAGTAGCAACTTTCTGATCATCTTTTAATTTTATCAATCGAACTCCTTGAGTAGCTCTACCTAGTGTAGAAATTTGATTCATGGACATTCTCATAATAATTCCACTATCTGTGATTATTACTAAATCTTCATCACCTGTAACGGCTTTCAAAGAAACTAACATACCATTTTTTTCTGTTACATTTAAGGCTTTTACTCCCTTACTTCCACGATGAGTTAATCTATAATCTTGAATTGGCGTTTTCTTACCATAACCCTTTTCAGTAACAATTAATACCTGTTCATCATTATTAATAACTTCTCCACCAACAACTTTGGCACCACTCAATTCAATTCCCTTTACACCAGATGCAGTTCTACCCATAACGCGAATCTCATCTTCCATGAAACGTACCATACGACCATTAGATGCACCTATAATAATTTCATTTTCACCAGTAGTTTTACGAACAGATATTAATTCATCGTCATCTTTAAGTGTAATTGCAATTTTTCCACCATTTCTAATATTATCAAATTCACTTAAATTTGTACGCTTTACAACACCAGATTTTGTAATAAATGTTAAATATTTATATTCTTCATCATTATTTAAACAAACAATTGAATTAATATTTTCATCTTTATCCACAGGTAATAAATTAATAATAGGTAGTCCTTTTCCCTGTCTACTGTACTCAGGAACTTCATATCCCTTCATACGATATACTTTTCCTTTATTACTAAAGAATAAAATATAATCATGAGTTTGCATATTTAACATTTTTTCCACAAAATCTTCTTCATTTGTAGTCATTCCTTTAATTCCAACACCACCACGATTCTGTGTACGATATGTATCAGATAACATCCTCTTAATATACCCTTTATTAGTTAGAGTAATTAAAATGTTCTCCACAGGAATCAAAGACTCATCTTCTATATAATCAATTGCTGTCATATCAATTTTTGTACGACGATCATCACCATATTTCTTCTTAATCTCAGTCATTTCCTCTTTAATAATATCAAGTACTCTCTGTTCAGAAGCCAGAATTGCTTTATAATCTGCTATTTTAATAGTTAAATCATTCAATTCATTTTCCACTTTACTACGTTCCAAACCAGTTAAACGACGTAATCTCATTTCTAAGATGCTATTTGCTTGAATTTCATCCAATTCAAATCGAGACATTAAGTTATTTCTGGCTTCTTCATCACTATCTGCTGCTCTAATAATTCGAACAACTTCATCAATATTATCTAAAGCAATTCTTAATCCCTCCAAAATATGTACTCTTTCTTCAGCCTTATTTAAGTCATATTTAGTTCTTCTAATAATTACTTCTTTTTGATGATCTATGTATTTACTAATAATATCCTTTAATCCAAGCGTTCTTGGAGTTTGTCCATCTAATACTAAGAATATAATTCCATAATTAGTCTGAAAATTTGTATGCTTATATAGATTATTCAAAACAACTTGTGCATTAGCATCTTTCTTCAAAGTAATTGTAATTTTAACACCGTCTTTTAAATCTGTATGATAATCTGCAATCCCCTCAATTACCTTATTATGTACAAGCTCAGCAACTTTATTTTTTAATTCCATCGTATTTATGCCATATGGAACTTCAGTAATAACAATATTACTATGATTTCCAGCTTCTTCAATTACAGCTTTACTTCGAATAGTAATACTTCCCCTACCAGTCTCATAGGCTTTTTTAATACCAGAATTACCTAAAATAATTCCCCCAGTAGGAAAATCAGGACCCTTAATATATTCCATAAGTCCCATAGTATCAATTTCAGGATTATCAATATAAGCAATGCATCCATCAATAACTTCGCTCAAATTATGTGGTGGAATATTGGTAGCCATACCAACTGCAATTCCCATAGATCCATTTACTAAAACATTCGGAAATCTAGAAGGCAAAACTTTTGGTTCTTTCATAGTAACATCAAAGTTATCATCCATATCTACCGTATTTTTATTAATATCCCTTAATAATTCTAAAGAAATTTTTGCAAGTCTAGATTCGGTATAACGCATTGCTGCAGCTCCGTCTCCTTCAATATTACCAAAATTTCCATGACCATCAACAAGCATATATCTTTGATTAAAATCTTGTGCTAGACGTACCATTGCTTCATAAATAGAAGAATCTCCATGTGGATGATAATGACCCATTACATACCCAACCGTTGTAGCACATTTTCTATGAGGTTTATCAGGTATATAACCAGATTCAAACATAGACCATAAAATACGTCTGTGAACAGGTTTTAAACCATCTCTTAAATCAGGCAATGCACGAGATGCAATAACACTCATAGAATATTCCATAAATGATGTTTTTACTTCATCTACAATATTATTATGATCTAGCCGATCCCTTTCATGAAAATATCCACTAAATTCAGTATTATTAGAATTAATATGTGTAAATCCACTTTCTTCACTACTACTTTCAGTTTCAAAATTTGTAGATTCATCCTCTTCCATCTCTGCTCTATTTAGTAATTCTTCTAAATCTTCTCTATTATTATCCATAAGTCACCACCCTAAATATCTAGATTTTCTACATAACCAGCATTTTCTTCAATAAATTTTCTCCTAGGTTCTACTTCATCCCCCATTAGTTTTTCAAATATTGAATCCGCTGCCACGCAATCTTCTACTGTTATCTTTCTTAAAACTCTTTGTTCAATATCCATTGTTGTTTCATTTAGCTCCTCAGCATCCATTTCTCCTAAACCTTTCATTCTAGCAATTTCTGCTCTCGAACGTACGTTTTCCGGAAGTGAATTTAGATAAGCCTCTAGCTCATCTTCATTTAAAACATACTTTCTAGTTTTCCCATGCATAATTCTAAATAATGGAGGTTGCGCTGCATACACATGACCAGCTTCTACAATTGGCCGAAAGAATCTATAAAATAAAGTTAATAATAAAACTCGAATATGAGAACCATCAACATCGGCATCGGTCATAATAATAATTTTATCGTATCTTAACTTTGACAAATCAAAATATTCACCAACACCAGTTCCAAAAGCCGTAATAATTGTTTTAATTTCTTCGTTTCCTAAGGCTTTATCAAGTCGTGCCTTCTCAACATTCAATATTTTACCTCTTAATGGAAGGATAGCTTGTGTCATTGAATCTCGACCCTTTTTAGCAGATCCCCCTGCACTATCTCCCTCGACAATAAATATTTCGCAAACAGTAGGATCCTTACTCTTACAATCCGATAATTTACCAAAGAAATTAGTAACTGCTAAATCACTTTTTCTAGTTGCTTCCCTTGCCTTTTTAGCAGCCATTCTCGCATTTCTAGCCAAAATTGCTTTATTAACAATAATTTTTGCTTCCTCTGGATTTTCTAGTAAAAATCTCTCAAATCCTTCAGCAAACACACTATCTGCTAAATTTCTAACTTCTGAATTTCCAAGTCTTCCTTTCGTTTGACCTTCAAATTGCGGATTTGGATGTTTGCAAGAAATAATCATCGTAAGTCCTTCTTTAACATCATCTTCTCTAAGATTTTCATCCTTATCCTTTAAAATATTATTTTTTCTCGCATAACTATTAATAACACGAGACAAAGCACGTTTAACACCATCTTCATGTGTACCACCATCATGTGTATTAATATTATTTACAAATGAATAAATATTTGAATTATAAGAGGTATTATATTGCATTGCTACTTCAAAAAATACACCATCTTTTTCGCCATCTAAATGAATTATATCCTCATGTATTGGAGTTTTTTCTTGATTAATAAATCTTACATATTCACTAATACCACCTTCATATAAAAAGGTTTCACCAGTTGTATCTTCCATATCTCTATCATCTCTAATATTAATAGAAAGACCACGATTTAAAAATGCAAGTTCACGAACACGAGTCTTTAAGGTCTCATAATCATAAATATCAGTATCAAAAATTTCAGAATCCGGTTTGAATGTAACAACAGTACCCGTCCTATCCATAGAACATTCTCCAATCACATGAAGTGGTTCTGAAGTGTGTCCTCCATTTTCAAAACGAATATGATGTATCTTTCCATCCTTATAAACATTAACTTCTATCCATTTACTTAAAGCATTTACAACAGAAGCACCTACTCCATGAAGTCCACCAGATACCTTATATCCGCCTCCACCAAATTTTCCACCTGCATGAAGTACAGTATATACAGTTTCTACCGTTGAAATTCCAGTTTTTGGATGAACATCTGTTGGAATTCCACGACCATCATCTTTTACTGTAATGGAATTATCTTTATTAATTACAAGCTCTATATTATGGCAATAACCAGCCAAAGCCTCATCAATTGCATTATCAACAATTTCCCATACTAAATGATGAAGTCCCTTTACATCAGTTGTACCTATATACATACCAGGTCTCTTACGAACTGCCTCTAATCCTTCTAATACTTGAATATCCGAAGCATCATAATGTGTAGTTTCATTATTCATATAATCATCCCGCCTTTTCTTCTACATTACCATTTTTTACTATAAACACTCTGCCCTTTTCTATTAAATTTTTACTAATATTTTTTAAATCTGTAGTTGTTATAATTACTTGTACATTGTTAGGTAAATAGCGTACCAATTGATTTCTTTTTTTAACATCTAACTCACTAAAAATATCATCCAAAAGTAATATTGGAGTCGTATGAAGAATTTCATTAAATAGTTCAATTTCAATCAGTTTAAAACAAATAATAGCCATTCTTTGTTGACCTTGAGATGCGAATATTTTCATATTATTTTCTCCCAAAAAAAAGCAAAAATCATCTCGATGTGGACCATATAATGTAGTTCCTTGTAAAATTTCTTTTTTTCGATTTGTCTGTAACTTTTTTAAAAATTGACTTCTAATTTCATTTTCTTCATAAGTTAATAAATCTAAATTATTTTCTAATTTAATATTTAGGCAATCCTCTCCTACTATTTTTTTAAAAATAGGTCCAATTTTTGAAGCAATAAAATTAAAATATTCATTTCTATATTTATAAATTAGAACCGCTCGATCAATCAATTTTTCATCTAAGATTTCTAGATATCTAATATCAGCATATTGATTTAAATTCAGCATCTTTAAATACTCATTTCTATTTTTTAAAATCTTATTATATTCGTTTAAGTAATGAACATATGGTGCATATAATTGACTAATCTGAATATTCATAAAATTTCTTCTGTCTTGAGGAGATCCTTTAATAATATCTAAATCCTCAGGACCAAACATAATAACCTTCATATTAAATATATAATCTGATATTTTAGAAACATTTTTCCCATTTACAGAAACTTTTTTATTATTTTTAGATAAAGCTACTGATAATTCGTTCATCTTTTTTGAATTTTTTAAAACTCCAAAAACATTTCCTTCTTCAAAACCATAATAGATCAGGTTATTATCCGCTCCAAAACGTGGAGATTTTGTAAGAGCAAGTACATAAATACTTTCTAAAATATTAGTTTTTCCTTGCGCATTATCCCCAATAAAAATATTAACGCCTGGGGATAAATTCAATATTAAATTTTTGTAATTCCTAAAATTTTTAAGTTTTAATTTTGATAAATACATAAATGACCTCTTAAAAACACTAATTTTAAACTTTTATACAAACTAATACTCCTATACTTGCATATACATTATACCATAAAATAAGCAATTTAAGGCATAAAAAAAGCAAAAAAGCATATTTTTTTTAACTTTTTTACTTTTTTCGCTCAGAAATTAAATATTTTAATCGAGTTGCCCTATATAATTGATTTTCAATAGAATCTTTTGATTTAAAAATTGTTAACGTCTTTCCATTTTTAAATATGATTGTACAATTTTTTTCATTTCCTTCTATATGATCAATATTTTCTAAAGATAACCAAATACAAGCATCAGTATAAGGAGATTGTGTAGGAAAAAATATAATTTCACGTGTCTCCTCTATAATAATTGGAAGCTTATATTCACATTTTAAAATTTCCCTACTCCCTTCTGTTCTCCCTGAATAACTACTACCATAATAACAACAACTATGATCCATTACTTCATATGCCATAGAATTTACTATAAAATCACTATCTGATTCTATAATTTTAGCCGTTTTTCGCCCCATTCCAATTACTGCTAAAGTATTTTTACCTATTTCATATTTTTCCATAATATCCCCCAAAATTAATTTTTAATTCATATAAAAATGAATGATTACTATAATAAACTATTTATTTGTCGAATTTTGGAAAAATTAGTAAATTATATTATAAAATAAAAAAAGATCAAAAAATGATCTTAATATGTACGAATTGGTAATACTAATTGAGTAAGTCCCTCATCTTTTTCACTACTTGAAATAATAGGTTTTACTTCCCCAACAAAGGATATAATTCCCTTTGTATCTTCAAAGGATTTTAAAGCTTCCATCATATATTTAGCCACAAAAGAAATCTTTAAATTTTCATTACTGTCATTTTCTATTACCATTTTTTCTTCCACTCTACCAATTTCAGCAGAACTACTACGTACATAAAGTGTATTTCCATTAATTTCAAATGTAACAATAGTTTTCTCTTTATCACTTGTAAGAATACTTGCTCTATCTATTACATTATATAAATCTATTATATTTGCTTTAATATTTAATATAAATTCATCTGGCAATAAATTAGAAGTATTAGGATATGTACCACTAATTAATCTAGATTGAAACATAAGATTATTAAATTTAATTAAAATTTTATTATTAAATACATGTAATTCTAAATTATCTTCAGAATCATCCATAATTTTAATAAATTCTAATAAATTCTTACTAGGAATTACGATATTATAATTATCTTCTACAGTTTGATTTAATTGAATTACCTTTCGAGCCAAACGATAACTATCTGTAGAATTACATTCTAATATATTTCCTACAATTTTAAAATTAATTCCTGTTAAGATAGGACGTGCTTCATCATTGCTAGATGCAAAAGAGGTTTGATTAATAATCTTTCTAAAAGTACGCGACTCAACAATAATTGGATTTTTACTAGATTCTAATAAAATATTGGGATATTCATTTTTACTGATACCATTTAAATTAAATTCACTATTTTCTGTATAAATAATAATTTTTAAATCATCAATTACTTCTATATTAATAAATTCATCCGGTAATTTTCTTACAATATCTAAAATGTATTTACCTTGAATAATAATACTCCCCTCTTTATCAATTGTCATATCATTCTTATCATTCGCTAAGAATACTTGAATTGTAATATCATTATCACTTGCAGTAAGTGTTAATCCCTTCTCTTCAAGTTCAAATTTTATGCCAGCTAATACTGGTACTAAATTTTTTGTAGAGATTGCCTTGGATACTTTATTTAATCCATCTAATAATAAGTCTTTCTTAATTTTTAATTTCATATTAATTCCTTCTTTCTATTAATTTTTATTATTATTACAGTGGAAATTGTGAATAACTTTAAAATTACTTGAAATATTTATCTATATTTATGATTTTGCTTGTTTATAGCTTGTGTATAATTTTTAAGTTATGAACATTATATAATTTCTTTCTTTAATTTTTCTATAATATTTTCTAGTTCATGATTTACTAGAATTTCTTTTTCTATTTTTTCCACTGAATGTATAACTGTTGAATGATCTTTTCCACCAAATTCAATTCCTATTTTAGGATAAGATTCATCTGTCAGTTTTCTACATAGGTACATTGCAACTTGCCTTGGAAAAGCAAGATTTGCACTTCTCTTTTTACTTTTTAAGTCATCCACTGATACTTGAAAGTGCTCTGCTACAATTCGTTGTATTCTATTAATATTATTTTTTTCACTATAACCTTTATTTACAAAATCTTTTAGAACTTCAATAGCTAGATCTAATGTAATCTCTGCCCCACCCATGATTGTAGAATATGCGAGTAATCTTATAAGAGATCCTTCCAAATGTCGAATATCACTGCCAACATTAGAAGCAATATATTCAATGACATCATCAGGAATATTTTTATTGATTGAATCCCCTATGATTTTCTTCTTTAAAATAGCAACTCTTAATTCAAAATCTGGTGGATAAATATCAGCAGTTAACCCCCAACAGAATCTAGTTCTTAACCTATCCTCCAACATTTTTAAATCATCTGGCGATCGATCAGAAGATATAATAATTTGTTTATTTTCATTATGTAATTTTGTAAATGTATGAAAAAATTCATTTTGAGTTTGCGTAGCGCCTTGGAAAAATTGAATATCATCAATAATTAATACGTCTATATTTCTATATTTACTTTTAAAATAATTTACGTAATCAAAGTTTTTTCCATACTCATCCTTTTTATTGATTCCAAGAAAATCATTAATAAACTGTTCACTAGAAACATACAATACCTTTTTACTACTACGTTGTTCAATATAATTACCAATTGCATGCATGAGATGAGTCTTTCCTAACCCACTATTTCCATATATAAATAAAGGATTGTAAATATTTCCAGGATTTTCTGCCACATCCAATGCTGCCGCTTGTGCAAATTTATTACTATTTCCAACAATAAAATTTTCAAATGTGTACTCTGGATTCAAATTAGATTGATGTTTTCTATCTTGATATATGCTTTGCAATGGATCAATAATCTTATTATTAAAAACTTCTATGTTATCAGAATCCTTTAGTTCTTCTTCTAACTCCTCTTTTAAAAAAAATTGAATATCTACATTGTCACCAACAATGTCACTCAATGTTGATATAATCAAATCATAATAATGTGTAGTTAAATGCTTTTTAGAAATCCCCATAGGTACAATAATCTTTGCTAATCCATTATCTAATTGATATAATTCTGTTTCTTTGAACCAGGTATCAAATGATAGAGGGGTAATTTCATTTTTAATACTATTTAGAAAATTTGACCATATCATTTTTTCGTTCATATACCGCGCCCCCTCAAAATCATAAATTGTAAGATTTATTGTAACTTAAAAATGTGGAAAAAGAAAGTAAAAAAATTAAAAAAATAGATATTCACAACTAATAAACAAACTTTTTCACAATCTTTAACCTTAATATATATGTTTATTAAGAATTTATCAACAATCTTGTTGATAAATTAATAAACATTGTTAAAAAAGTTATGAACACCCTGTGGAAATTGTGGAAATCTACAAAATTTATCAAAAAATAAAAAAATCATGCTTACAAAATATTAAAATAACTAATATATGATATATAAAATAATTAAATATTTTAAATTACATAAATTACTGAAAAAACATTGACAAAATATGATAATTACTATTATAATAATGTAAGTTTTGTAACTGGAGGTGGAATTATGAAAAGAACTTATCAACCAAATAATAGAAAAATGAAAAAGAAACACGGCTTTTTTGCACGTATGAAATCAAAAGTGTTAAATAAGCGTAGAGCAAAAGGTCGTAAAAGACTATCTAAATAATATAGACCACTGTTGTCAGTGGTTTTTTAATATACTAAAGAAAGAGGTATATTATGAAAAAAATAAATATAGTTAAAGAAAATAAAGATTTTAATAATATAATTAAAGATGGAAGAAGTTATAAAAATAAGTATTTTATAATAAATGTTATGGAAAATAATTTAAATCACTATAGATTTGGAATTTCCATAAGTAAAAAAACGGGAAATGCTGTTGTAAGAAATCTTTATAAAAGAAAATTACGAAATATAATAGATGCAAATAAAAAACTCTATTCAAATAATAAAGATTATATTATAATAATAAGGAAGAGTTGTTTAGGTGTAGAGTATAAAGAATTAGAAAAATTTTTTCTTTATCTAATAAAAAACAGCAATTTATCAGAGGAGAAATAAAATGAAGCAGAAAAATAAAAGAAAGATAATTATATTATTATTATCAATATTATTATTAACTGGCTGTACTACAACATTAAAAACAGAAGATAAAAAGGTAGTTAAAAATCCAGAAACAGGACAAAGTTTAACAAAAAACATATTATGTAAACCTACAAATAAAAATGTAGAAAAATTATATGAAAAAAATGGTGTAGATTTAGCAGCAATTCCAAAATGTGATGAATTTAATGTAACGAGTGGAGGTTATGAAGGACTTTGGACTACATTTTTTGTAAAGCCGCTAGCATTTATTATATTATTTATCAATAAGTATATTGGTCAAGCAGGATTATCACTGATTTTAACTAGTTTAGCCTTAAGATTAGCATTGTATCCAGTAACTTTAAAAACTGCTATGCAATCAGAACTAATAAAGAAAGCACAGCCTGAATTAAATAGATTAGAAAAGAAATATAAAGATAAAAATGATCAAGAATCTATTATGAAAAAAAGTCAAGAAATGACAATGATTTATAAAAAATATAATATTAATCCATTTTCTAGTTGTCTATATTCATTTATACAATTGCCATTATTTATTGCTTTTTTAGAAGCTATTAATAGGGTACCAGCATTATTTGAAGGAAAATTTTTAGGACTACAGCTTGGTACAACTCCTTCTGTTGGACTCTTCAATAATGGAGAATTTATTTATATAATTTTAATTGCTTTAGTAGGAATTACTACTTATTTATCTTTTAATCTAAATAAAACTACTGCTCAAACGGAAAATGATCCGATGAAAAATATGACTAATATTATGACAGGTATGGTATTAGTAATGGGATTATTTATGTCAAGTGCATTAAATATATACTGGATTACGACGAACTTATTTACAATTATTCAAAATTTAATTGTAAAAAGAAGTAAGGAGGTTCAATAAGGATGAAAAAAAGTAAGTACGTAGGAAAAACAAGGGAAGAAGCAATCAGTCAAGCAACTATTGCATTACAGGAATTAGAAAAAGATCTTTATATAAAAGAGATGGAATTAAAGTCTGGACTATTTAGTAAAAAGGTAGAAATTGAAGTTGCTACAAAAGAGGATGTAATTGAATTTATAAAAGAATACTTAAAGAATTTAATTAAAAATATGAATTTAACCGCTAATATTGAAGTTAAGAAAAGAGAAGATAGAGTATCTTTTACAATTTATACCGAAAATAATGCAATTTTAATAGGAAAAAACGGAAAGACTTTGGATTCTATTACAACAATAGTAAAACAAGTAGTACATAAAGAACTAGGTACTTACTTTAATTTAACCATTGATATCGGTGAATATAAGGTACAACAACAAAAAAGAATTGAATCTCTAGCAAAAAGAGTAGCTAGAGAAGTAGGAAAATCAAAAATTGCAACAAAACTTGATCCAATGAATTCTTATGAAAGAAGATTAGTTCATACAACTCTTGCTGACTATCCAAAAGTAATTACAGAAAGTGAAGGGGAAGAACCAAACCGTTTCGTAGTAATAAAACCAAAAGAGGATAAATAATCTTCTTTTATTTTTTGATTAAAAGTGTTATTCTATAACTACTGAAAGAGATATAAGAGGTGTGATTTATGAACGATACAATCGCTGCTATTTCTACAACACTGGGTGTAGGAGCTATTTCAATCATTAGGGTAAGCGGTTCCAATTCAATTGAAATAGTAAATAAAATATTTAAAGGAAAAGATTTAACAAAAGTAGATACACATACCATTCATTATGGATATATCGTAAATAAAGAAGAAGTCATAGATGAAGTTTTAGTATCTGTGATGAAAGCACCAAAAACGTTTACTATGGAAGATGTTGTAGAAGTAAACTGTCATGGTGGAATTGCGACGACAAACAAAGTGTTAGAGCTAATTTTAAATCAAGGGGCAAGACTTGCTACTGGAGGAGAATTTACCAAAAGGGCTTTTTTAAATGGTAGAATTGACTTAGTAGAAGCAGAATCAGTGATGAATCTAATTTCTTCAAAAAGTGAGTCAAATAGAAAAGTAGCAATTCAAGGTATTAGTGGATATGTAAGTAAAATTATTCGTAATTTAAGACAAGAAATATTAGAATTATTAGCATCTATTGAAGTAAATATAGACTATCCAGAATATGAAGATGCTGAAGTAATGACAAATAATAAAATTAAACCAAAAATTTCTAAAATAAAATTAAAATTAGAAAAAATAATGAAAGAATCAGAAAATAGAAAGATTCTTTCAAATGGAATAAAAACAATTATTGTAGGTAGACCAAATGTAGGTAAGAGTAGTATTTTAAATAAATTGTTAGATGAAGAACGAGCAATTGTTACAGATGTTGAGGGTACAACTAGAGATACAGTAGAGGGTAGTATTACTTTAAATGGTGTATCTTTAAATATAATTGATACTGCAGGAATAAGAGAAGCGAAAGATATTGTTGAAAAAATTGGGGTAGAAAAAAGTTTAAGTTTAATAGAAGAGGCAGATTTAATTATACTAGTATTAAATAATAATGAAAAATTAACCACTGAGGACTATAAAATCCTAGAATCATGTAAAAATAAGAAAACAATTGTAGTGATTAATAAAAATGATTTAGAAAGAAAAATAAACTTAAATGAAATAAAATATAAAAATATAATCTATACAAATACAATTGATTTAAATGGAATTGAAACTTTAAAAGATAAAATAATGGAACTATTTAATTTGAATCAGTTAGAGCAAAAGGATTATACTTGTCTTAATAATATAAGACAAATTTCTCTAGCAAAAGAAGCATATAGTATCTTAGGAGAAGTAGAAAAGGGTATTCAAGAAAAAGTTCCCATTGATATGGTAGAAATTGATATAAAAAGAGTATGGGAAAAACTAGGAGAAATCATAGGAGAAACTTACACAGAAGAATTAATTGATCAATTATTTAGCCAATTTTGTTTAGGAAAGTAAGATAGTAAAATGATAATAGAATTTTTAAGTAGGCAGAATGAAGAAATAGTACAAGTAGAACTTATAAATAAATATTCAAAAGAGATAGAAAGTAATGATCCAATAATTCTATCAAAATTTGAAAGTGAGATATTTCGTGATTGATGCATTGATGTAAAAGTGACCATAGAATCATTAGAATTAGATTGAGAGAAATTACTAAAAATAACCCAACATAATTTATAATAGTTTATAATGAAGAAGATTGCTTATCAAAATCCAAAAGAAGCACCCTCAATTTTATTTAAAAAATTTGATGAATAATCGATAAAAATGTAATTTTAATATTTCAATATAATATTTGAAATTAAAAAAAAGACATTATTTATTTAAAAAAATGATATATAAATACAAAAAATATAATTTAAATATCAAAATTATTTCCCGGGAAATAATTTTTTTTAAAATATTTTATAAAAAATTAAAAAAAAAATTAAAATATTGTATAATATGAAAAGAAAAAGGAAGAAGTGGATTCAATATGAAGTATGACATTATTGTAGTAGGTGGTGGACATGCAGGTTGTGAGGCATCTCTTGCATCTGCACGTTTAGGAAATAAAACTCTACTAATTACAGGAAATATAAAAAATATTGCAGATATGCCATGCAATCCATCCATTGGAGGTCCAGCTAAGGGGATTATTGTAAGAGAAATTGATGCTTTGGGCGGAGAAATGGCAAATAATATTGATCATAGTTGCCTCCAAGTAAAAATGTTAAATACAAAAAAAGGTCCTGCTGTTCGAGCTTTACGTGCACAGGGGGACAAAATTACTTATCCACAGGAAATGTTAAAAACATTACAATCCCAAGAAAATTTAGAAATAAAAGAATCAATAGTAGAAGATCTAATTGTAGAAAATAGACAAGTAAAAGGAATTATTTTAGAAACAGGAGAAAAAATAGAATCAAAAGCAGTCATTTTAACAACTGGTACCTACCTAAAAGCAGTTATACTAAGAGGAAGCAAAAAAACAGAAAGTGGTCCTCATGGAGAGAAGCCTTCCAAATTTTTAAGTACAAAATTGAAAGAATATGGATTTATAATTCAAAGACTAAAAACTGGAACTCCACAAAGAATTGATAAAAATAGTATTGATTATACAAAAACGAGTTTAGAACCTGGGGATGATATTCCTTATACTTTTTCCTTTGATAATAAACCACTTTATAAAGTAGAGGAACAAGTTCCATGTCATTTAATCTATACAACACCAGAAACTCATAAAATTATTATGGAAAATCTAGAAAAATCAAGTATGTATGGTGGTTATGTAGAAGGTGTAGGTCCTAGATATTGTCCATCGATTGAAGATAAAGTTGTAAGATTTAAGGAAAAAGAAAGACATCAATTATTCTTAGAGCCAGAGAGTCGTTATTATGATGACATTTACATTCAAGGATTTTCAACAAGTATGCCAGAAGAAATTCAGGATAAAATGGTTCATTCTTTACCTGGTTTAGAACATGCAAAAATACTAAAATATGCGTATGCAATAGAATATGATGCAATTGATCCCCTACAATTAAAACAATCCCTAGAAACAAAAATAATAGAAAATTTGTTTACCGCTGGTCAAATCAATGGAACAAGTGGCTATGAAGAAGCAGCTGGTCAAGGTCTAATTGCAGGAATCAATGCCTCTTTAAAAATTCATAATCAAGAACCACTGATACTAAAAAGAAATGAAGCATATATTGGAGTTTTAATTGATGATTTAGTTACAAAAGGTACAAAAGAACCTTATCGAATGCTCACATCTCGTGCGGAATACCGTCTATTGCTAAGACATGATAATGCTGACTTAAGATTAAAAGAATATGGATATCAAATAGGGCTTGTGACAAAGGAAAGCTATCAGAAATTTCAAAAGAAAAAAGAACAAATCAAAGAATTAACGGAAATTTTAAAAAAGACAAAAATAACTCCTACAAAAGAAAATAATCAATATCTAGAAAAGATAAATTCTGCTAAGATACTAGATGGAATTAGTCTTTACGATTTATTAAAAAGACCAGAAATTAAAATGGAAACTCTAAATCATTGGATAGAAATCAAAGAACTAATGGAAGTACAAGAACAAGTAGAAATTCAGTCAAAATATGAAGGATATATAAAAAAAGCAAATAGAGAAGCAGAAAAAATGTTAGATTTAGAAAAACTAAAAATACCAGAAGAGATTAATTATGATTCCGTTCATAATCTAGCGAGTGAAGCAAGACAAAAATTATCAAGTATAAAACCAACTACCATTGCTCAGGCTTCTAGAATTAGTGGGGTAAATCCTGCAGATATTTCAATTCTAATGGTATATTTAAAAAAGGAAAAGAAGTTATGAATAAAGATCAATTTATAAAAGAAGTAGAAAAATTAGATATTTTTTTAACAGAAGAACAATTAAATCAATTAGAAAAATTTTATAATTTACTAATTGAATGGAATGATAAAATAAATTTGACTAGGATTGTTGAAAGAGAAGAGGTATATTTAAAACACTTTTATGATAGTTTAACAATAACTAAAGTCATAGATTTATCAAAAGAAAAAAAATTATGTGATGTTGGAAGCGGTGCGGGGTTTCCAGGAATTGTTATGAAAATAGTCTTTCCTAATCTAAAAATAACATTAATTGATTCCCTTCTAAAGAGAGTAAAATACTTAAATGAAATTATAAAACAATTAGGACTTGAGAATATAGAGGCTATTCATACAAGAGCTGAAGATTATGCAAGAAGTCACAGAGAAGAATATGATATTGTAGTAGCACGAGCAGTAGCCAATTTAAAAGTATTATCTGAGTTATGTATTCCTATGGTAAAAAAATATGGATATTTTATCTCGATGAAAGCAAATGCAAAAGAAGAAATTGAAGAATCAAAAACAATAATTCAGGCGCTTGGTGGAAATATAAAAGAAGTTTTTGAGTTTACTCTCCCAATTGAAGAAAGCAATCGTAGTTTAATTAAAATAGAAAAGCAAAGAATAACTAACAAAATATATCCAAGAAATAAAATAAAATAATTCAAAAAGCAAAAAAAATTAGTATATTATAAGTAGAATAGAATGATAATTATAGTCGAAAAATCACTAAAAATAAGAAAAATATAGTTTCATTCTATTAAAAAAATAGCTTTTTTCTTGTTTCATTAAAAAAATATGATATAATGAATATAATTAAAAGAATAAAAAATTGAAAGAATGAAAAGAGGGTTACTATGGATAGAGAAGTAGTAGATTTATATTTAGATGACATTATCCCTAACCGTTTCCAACCGCGAGAGGTATTTAATGAAGAAGCTCTAAGAGAATTATCAGATTCTATCAAAGCGCATGGAGTAATTCAACCAATTATAGTTCGTAAAATTGGTGATAAATATGAGATTATTGCAGGAGAAAGAAGATATAAAGCATCTGCTATGGCAGGATTAACAAAAATTCCGGCCATCATTAGAAATTTAGATGACAAGGAAACTTCAAAAGTGGCGTTACTAGAAAATCTTCAAAGAAAGGATTTAACTCCGATTGAAGAAGCTAGAACTTATCAAAAGATTATAGAATTAGATGATATGACACAAGAAGAATTAGGACGTAGCATGGGTAAAAGTCAAGCTTCTATAGCCAATAAAATGCGTCTTTTATCTTTACCAGATGAAGTACAAGAAGCATTATTAGAAGATAAAATTTCTGAACGTCATGCAAGAAGCTTATTGAATGTAAAAAATCCAGAAGAACAGATTGCAATGCTACAAGAAATTATTGATAATAGAATGACTGTTAGAGAATTAGACGCACGGATTAAAGGTGTTGCTCCGCAAAGATATATATCAGATCCATCTAATCCTATGGATGGCAATATAGAAAATGAGAAATATAATTCTATACCTGAAAAAGTGAATACTGTTTCTATTGACCACTCACAAAATGAAATATTTACGCCTAATGTAAGTTCAAACTTTGAAAATAATTCAGTATGGCTAAACGATTCATCTGACTCGCAAAAAAATATGAATGATAGCATTGGTTCTAACAGTGTAATAGAAATACAACCAAAAATACCAGTGGATGAAACTTCATCAAATATAGAGGAAAAATCTTCCACTTCTACTAACTTAAGAAAACCAACCATTGAAGAATTACTTGGAGATGAAGAATTATTTTCATTAAAAGATGCAGTCTCTTCTATTAGAGAAAGTGTGGAATCTGTTAGAAATAAAGGCTTTATGATAAAAGTAGAGGAAATGGACTTTGAAAGAACTTATCAAATTGTTGTGAAAATTGATAAAGACATTTAAAAGTAGAGTGTTCTACTTTTTTTTAACAAATTAATAAAAAACATTTCATAAATGATTGATTTCTGTTAAAATAAAGAAGTATTAATTCAGAAAAAGGTGGTAACATGGGAAAGATAATTTCATTAGTAAATCAAAAAGGTGGAGTAGGAAAAACAACGACAAGTATTAATCTTTCTGCATCTTTAGCACATTTAGGGAAGAAAGTTTTATTAATTGATTTGGATCCACAAGGAAATGCAACAACTGGAGTAGGAATCAATAAAGGTGATATAATTAAAAGTGTGTACGATGTAATGACAGGAAATTGTATGGGCCAGGATGCTATTATTCGTACAAAATTTCATAATTTATATCTACTACCTTCAACCATTAATTTAGCAGGAGTCGATATTGAATTAATGGAAAAAAGTATGGAACAACACAATACGGAGCAAAGTTTTTCAAAAAATATACAATTAAAGAAAGGAATTCAACCAATTAAGGATTTATTTGATTTTATTATTATTGATTGCCCTCCTTCTTTAGGTCTAATTACTACAAATGCTCTCACTGCTTCAGATTCTGTAATTATCCCAGTACAATGTGAATTTTTTGCACTAGAAGGAATTACACAATTACTAAATACAATTATGCTTGCACAAAAAAATTTAAATCCAAATTTAGATATAGAGGGTGTATTATTGACAATGCTTGATTCTAGAGCAATTTTATGTTTAGAAGTTGTAGAGGATATTCGTAGATTTTTTAAAGAAAGGGTATACAATACAATAATTCCGAGATTAGTTAAAATTGCGGAAGCACCATCTCATGGAACACCAATTATACAATATGATCCAAAGCATAGAGGTACAATAGCCTATTTAAACTTAGCAAAGGAAGTGATTGAAAGAAATGGAAACACAAAACGAACCAATTAGAAGAAAAGCACTTGGTAGGGGATTAGAAGAATTATTCAATAATGAACCATTAAATTATGAAAACTTAGAAGAAAAAATTATTAATTCTACACCAAAAGAAGAAATTGAGGAATTAGCAATTTCAGAATTAAGAAGTAATCCATACCAACCTAGAAAAAACTTTGATGAGAAATCCCTTCAAGAATTAGCAAGTTCCATTAAAGAATATGGAGTATTTCAGCCAATTATTGTAAAAAAAAGTATTAAAGGATATGAAATTATTGCAGGTGAACGTCGTGTAAAAGCATCAGAACTAGCAGGGAAAGAAACCATTCCAGCAATCATCCGTGAATTTACCGATTCTGAAATGATGGAAATTGCTCTTTTAGAGAATCTTCAAAGAGAAAACTTAAATGCAATAGAAGAAGCGATGGCTTATCAAAAGTTACTAGAAGAACTTTCTATTACACAAGAGGATCTTGCACAAAGACTTGGAAAAAGTAGAAGTCATATTACAAATATGATAGGAATTTTAAATTTACCAGAAGAAGTGAAAGATATGATTATGGATGATAAAATATCCATGAGTCATGCAAGAGTCCTAAGTAAAATGAGCGATTCTGAAAAAATAAAAACACTTGCAGAAAGAATTATTACAGAAAACTTAAGTGTAAGGCAGATTGAAAACATCTCAGATGATAGTTTCTATGAAAGAAAAAACAAAATTAAAAAGAGACAATCAACAGACCATGAATATAGAGAATTAGAAGAAGAACTTTCAGAAAAATTAGGGACCAAAGTAAAAATAAAAAATAACAAGGTAGAGATATCATTTGTTAATAACAACGATTTAAATCGCTTATTAGAAATGATTGGTTATAAAAACTAAGGAGGGATCCTTCTATAATGTTAGAAAAAATATTAATTCCTCAAATTTATTTACCAATAATCTATATTATAGTTGCTTTTATCATAAATTTTATATGTAAAAAAATTGTGAAAACAATCATTAATGCCAAAGAAAAAAATCTCGAAAAGGGCAGTTACAATTATAAGAAAACAGAAACTTTTAAAGTCTTATTAAGTAATTTTATAAAATATACAATTGCTATTTTTACCTTACTTGCCATTGTTACAGTCTATGGAGTGGATGTTAGTTCTGTTCTAGCAGGACTTGGACTTTTAGGTGCATTATTAGGTTTAGCACTTCAAGATTTTGCCAAAGATATTATTGCTGGAATTGGAATTATTTTGGAAAATCAGTATGCAATTGGTGATGTAATTACTGTAGGAGATTTTACAGGAGAAGTAGTATTTTTAGGATTAAAAACAACTAGAATTAAAAGTTGGGATGGGAAAGTTAAAATCATTGCGAATCATAATATTGATGAGATTATCAATCATAATATGACAAATTCTATGGCAATTGTAGATTTTGGAGTATCCTATGAAAGTAATATGAATAAAGTAGAAAAGGTTCTTCAAAAACTTGCCGAAAGTCTAACGGAAACATTGCCTGATTTAAAGGGAAAAGTTGAAGTTTTAGGAATTGAAAAGTTAGATGATTCATCTGTTATATATAGGATGATTGCACCAACGAAATCTCTTTCACATTATAATGTACAAAGAATCATGAGAAAAGAAATAAAAGAGTGTTTAGAAAAAAACAATATTAAAATACCTTATCCACAGATTGAGGTGTGTCATGGAAAATAAAGAATATGGACTAAATAGTAGAGTAATTATGAAAAAGGGACATCCATGTGGTGCAAATGAGTGGGAAATTATTCGGCTTGGAGCTGATATAAAAATTCGTTGTGTGAATTGTAATCGAACAGTTATGATTCCAAGAATAGAGTTTAATAGAAAAATAAAAAAAGTAATCCATAGTGAGGAGCAGTAGTATGAGAGATAAAAAGAAATTAAAATTAAAAAGATTTCATCTTCATCCAGTTACTACCTTTATTTTACTAACGGGATTTGTAATGTTGTTAAGTTGTATTCTTAGCATATTTCAAGTTCAGGCTACTTACAATCGTTTAAATTTAACAACCTATGAATTAGATAAAACCCTAGTAGCAGTAGAAAATTTATTTAATTATGATGGAATAAAGTCATTGATTGGAGAATCAGCTAGAAATTTTGTTAGTTTTACAACTCTAAGTACCTTATTAATTGCTTTAATTGGGCTAAGTGTTGCACAGGCAACAGGGTTCTTTGATACCTTTATCAAAAGGGTATTGGTAAAAATAAATAATCAGAAAATAACCTTTATTTTATTACTTATTGCAACAATTTCTAGCTTAATTAATGAGATTGGATACGTTGTATTAATTCCATTATCGGCAATTATATTTAGAGAAAATAACAGAAATCCTCTTGCGGGTATTATTACAGCCTTTACAGGAGTTGCTTTTGGGTATGGTGTTACTTTATTTGTAGGATCAATGGAAGCCAACCTAGTACCAATTACGGAAGCATCCGCGAGATTAATTGATGTAAATTACCATGTACCATTAACTTCCAACTTGTTTATTATTATTGTAGCTTCTATCATTTTATCCATCGTTGGAACTGTTATTATTGAAAAATTTGTAGTCCCAAAACTAGGAAGATATAGAGATACTGAAAGTCAAACAGAAGAAATAGAAGAAATTATTGACGAAGAGGAATTGGAACAAAGAAAATTAGAAGAGGATGTTAGAGAAAGAAAAGGATTAAAAAATGTTTTTATTGCAACTGTCTTTTTTATCATATTCTTTATCTATTCCTTACTTCCCAATTTGCCATTTTCAGGAATGCTACTAGATATGGAAGCTACAACCTATTTGGCTCAAGTATTTGGAGAAAATTCTTATTTTCAAGATGGATTTACGTTTCTAATTTCATTATATTTTATTGTAATTGGAATTGCCTATGGAAAAGGAGCAAAAACAATTAAAAATGATAAAGAATTAATAACAGAAACTAGTAAATATCTTTCTGAAATTGGAAGTCTAGTAATATTAATATTCTTTGCTTCTCAATTTATAGCAATCTTTAGAAAAACAAATATTGCAACTGTAATTACTGCATATGCTGCTAACATCATTTCTAGTGTGGAATTTACAGGGTTGCCTTTAGTTTTATTAGTCTTAGTACTAATTGCCCTGACTAATTTAATTGCTGCAACTCCTCTTGCTAAATGGACAATTCTAGCACCAGCAGTGGTACCGAAATTAATGCAATCTAATATTTCACCAGAGTTTGCTCAATTCTTATTACGCGCAGGAGATTCAATGACGAAAGGATTTACTCCATTACTTGCCTATTTTGTAATTTTAATTGGATATCTTAATATGTATAATCCAAATAAAAAGAAACCAATTACAGTAGGAAGGGCACTAAAACTAATGTTACCATATTGCTTGATTATTAGTTTTACATGGATTGTAATTGCAATGCTTTGGTATTTAACAGGCCTACCTTTAGGTCCCGGTAGATTTCCAACCTTATAGACAACGTTTGTTGTCTTTTTTTCTTGAAATAAAGTTAAAAAAGTGTTATATTAATACGAAAAAAAAGGAATTAGTGGTATTAAGATGGAAACTTTTAAAAAATTAAATAATCATATTATATTAACTTATATTTCTTATTTAAGAGCATATCAATGGGACAAATATAAATTTTGTTTTTCCAATACAATAGAGTCAGTTCAGAATATCATACAAGATGGGAATTATGGTTTGTTCTTGAATCATCATTTGATTGGTTATGGGACGATTATGCCGATAGAAGAGGAACTATTCAATCATGTTCCCAATTCTGCATGGTTTAAAAACTCAATAAACTTAGAACCTGGGATTAAAAAAGCAGAGCTAGCATTTATAATTCACCCAAAATATCAACACTGCGGATATGGTAAAAAATTTTTAAACTATATGGAAGAAGAGGCAAGAAAAGAGTACGATTCAGCAGTTGCTTGGTTATATAAGAAAAATAAAAAATCCCTTTCGTTAATAGAAAAGTCAGGATTTGATTTTCAGTCTTTTAATGAAGATATCATTATTTTTGAAAAAAAACTTAAATAGTAAATAACTACAAAATATTACTAAAAACTTTAAAATTGTAATCAAGAATATAGAAATTATGGTATAATTTTTATTAAGAAAAGAGGGATACTATGGGATTAACAGCAGGAATTGTTGGATTACCAAATGTTGGGAAATCCACATTATTTAACGCAATTACCAAAAAAAGTATTCTAGCGGCTAACTATCCATTCGCGACAATTGATCCAAATGTTGGAGTTGTAACTGTACCTGATCAAAGACTAGATAAGCTAAATGACATGTACCATCCAGAACGATTAATTCCAACTGCCTATGAATTTACAGATATAGCAGGATTAGTAAAAGGAGCGAGCCAAGGAGAGGGTTTAGGAAATAAATTCCTATCTCATATTAGAGAAACAGATGCCATTGTAGAAGTAGTAAGATGCTTTGAAAATAATGATATTATCCACGTAGAGGGAGCAGTAGACCCAATCCGTGATATTGAAATTATTAATTTAGAACTAATCCTTGCAGATTTAGAAAGCATCGGAAACAGAATTGAAAAGATATCTAAAAAATTAAGAGCATCCAAAGATAAAGAAGAACAAATAGAATTAGATGCCTTAGAAAAAGCAAAAGAAGCATTAGGCAAAAATCAACCTCTTCGCTCTGTTGAATTCACCGAGGAAGAACGACGTGCCATCAAATCATATAACTTTTTAACAATCAAACCAATTATCTATATGGCAAATATCAACGAAGATGAAGTATCAATAGAAGATAACGAATATGTAAAAAAGGTAAAGGAATATGCTAAAAAAGAGAATTCAAAAGTGATAAAAGTATGTGCCAAAATAGAAGAAGAGTTAAGCCAATTAGAAGAAAATGATAAAAAAGATATGTTAGAAGCGTTAGAAATCGAAATGAGTGGATTAGATCAATTAATTCAAGCAACCTATGATTTATTAGGACTTTCTACCTATTTTACAGTAGGAACGGATGAGGTAAGAGCTTGGACCTATAAAAAAGGAATGAATGCCAAACAGTGTGCTGGAATCATTCATACAGACTTTGAAAAAGGATTTATTAGAGCAGAAGTCATTTCTTATCAAGATTTAATAGATTGTGGTAGTGAACTAAAAGCAAAAGAAGCAGGAAAAACTAGACTAGAAGGAAAGGATTACTTAATGCAGGATGGAGATATTTGTCATTTTAGATTTAATGTATAGTGGAAAAGCAGAATGACTTATTACGAAGTAGAAAATGAAGAAGTAGTTAAATATGAAGTAACTTCGAATTGAGAAGAACTAGAGAAAATAAAACAAAAAATAAAAAAACACCATACAAAAGTAACGCATGTTGTAGAAAATAGCACTGCAGAACCAGAACCACTACTAGGTCAAACGATTAAAAATTTACAAAAAAAATATCTATTTACTTTTCCTATACCAGGTCCTGAAAAAGAAAGAGATGTCTATGAATTTCAATATGATTCTTATATAGAACCAAGACTTGTATTTTTAATTGACAGTCTTTTAGAAGGCAATACAAATGTAATACAAGAAATGAACCAATTCCTTCAAACTCAAAAGAAAAAAGATTGGAAACTATCTTCCTACTATAAAAAAGTATTAAAATCGATTCAAATGACAGAGGTATGTAGAATTCCTATTCAAGAAACAGATTGCTTCATGGGCTTTTTTCTAAATGAGATGAATGGTGAACTTCCAAAATCCGAAAAGTCCATGGAAGAAAAGAATACTCAAAAGCAAAAAAGAGTATAATAAAGAAAGGTGAAAAAATGAAAAATAAAATTTATTCAAAAGTATTTTTATGGCTATTTGTAGGCCTCTTAGTTACATTTGTAACAGGTGTTTATACCAAGACAAATCAGAGTGCATTAGAATTTATATTTGTGAATAATGGATACATATTTCTAATTATTATAGAATTAGCTGTTGCTGTTTTCTTAAGTGCAAGAATTCATAAGATGAGTCCAGTTACTGCAAAGACTTGTTACTTAATTTATTCATTTCTAAGTGGTTTAAGTTTTTCTGCAGTATTCATAGTTTATAAAGTAGAATCCGTTATGCTTGTATTCTTAATTGCATCGATCCTATTCCTCCTATTTGCACTTGTTGGATATTTTACAAAGCTAGATTTAACAAAGATTGGTAGTTTCTTACTCATGATGTTACTTGGTGTAGTTATTTGTTCCATTGTAAATATCTTTATGCATAATGAAACCTTTGATTTAGTGGTAACTTGTATTAGTATCTTAGTATTCTTAGGATATATCGCATATGACATTCAAACTATTAAACGATTAGAGGGTTCCATTGAAGAAGACAATCTAGCAATTTATGGCGCATTCCAATTATATCTAGATTTCATTAATATTATTTATGATTTATTAAGATTATTTGGTCAAAATGACGATTAGAGTAAGGAAACCTTACTTTTTCCTTTTGTATGTGTTAAAATAAAAGTAGTTTAAGGGAGAATTCAAATGGCAGAAAATATATTAGAAGCTTTTGTAGTAAAAAGGAGTAAAATTTTATTACCAGCATTAAACAGTGGAATATCTGGGTCTAAAAATACATTTTGGCGTTTTTCTATTGATAGAAAGATTGTTCATAAGGGAATACTAATTGAAGCAACAGATAAAACTGTAGAGGGGTACTATCTATATGGTACAGAAATTCCAGTAATTTTCTCATACCCTAATACTTGGGAAAAAACAGAACCAAAAATGAAACCTTGTATAGGTGTTGAAACCAGACAATGGGAAATTTCAAAATCTAGAAAAATAGATCATTTAGATGGAAGCTTTCAATATCAGGGGAAGTATATTACAGACGAGGACGTAATTGCGTGGTTAGAAAATGAAAGAAATATTGAATCAATGAAAAGAGTCAAAGAGTGGGCAATTCAATATGGTGAAAAGTGTAAAGAATTGCTAGAAGCTATAAATAATAGAAGAAGAGAACAAAGAATAAACGGTGCAGTTAATCAATATTCAGAATACTTAGACAAAGAAGAAAATGCTGAAAAGATAAAAAAAATGATAGCTAGAAGAGATGAATTAATTTCAAGATATCAATAACAAAATATTATAATGAAATAAATCGGGAAAAAATGAAAAAAACATTTACATTCCCGCTTTTTTTTGGTATAGTACTAACGAGTATTAAATACTCCTTGCCAAGAAATTGGCCTTATGTCCAGAAGGAGGTGTAAACAATGAGAAAATATGAATTAATGTTTATCGTAAAGCCTGATTTAGAAGAAACTGCAATCAAAGCTGTCGCAGACAATATGAAAGAGGTTGTTACTTCTAATGGTGGAAAAATTCTTGAAGCCAAAGAAATGGGACAAAAGGATCTAGCTTATGAAATCAAAAAATATAAGACTGGATATTATTTCCTATTCCTAATCGAAACTGAGAATTTAGAGACTACAAAAGAATTTGAGCGTATATCTCGAATTAATGAAAACATCATCCGTCATATCGTAGTAAGAGTAGAAGATTAAGAGAGGAAATTAGTATGAATAAAGTATTTCTAATCGGAAGATTAACGAAAGACCCAGAATTAAGATATACAAGTAGTAATATAGCAACTGCATCATTCAGTATTGCAGTAAATAGAAACTTCACAAATCAAAATGGAGAACGTGAGGCAGATTTTATTAATATCGTTGTATGGAGAAAACAGGCAGAAAATATAAAAAATTATTTAACAAAGGGAAGTCAAGTAGCAATTGATGGACGCATTCAAACAAGAACTTATGATGCCCAAGATGGATCTAAGAGATATGTGACTGAAGTTGTTGCTGACAATGTTCAATTCCTTGATAGTAAAGGAAGTAATGGAAATATGGGTGGAGGACAATCTATGTCAAATCCAACACCATATGACTTTGAACAACCATCCCCTGCTTCCACACCAAATACGACAGATGTTTCTTCTGATCCTTTTGCCGACTTTGGTTCTTCAATTGAAATAAGTGATGATGAATTACCATTCTAAGGAAGGAGAAAAAAACAATGGCAGAATTTTATAGAAAAAAGAAAAAAGTATGCTACATGTGTACAGGAAAAGAAATTGACTATAAAGATGTAGAAACTTTAAAGAAATATATTAATGATAAAGGAAAAATTTTACCAAGACGAATTACAGGTGCATGTGCAAAACATCAAAGACATATTGCACAACAAATTAAACGTGCTCGTGCAATTGGACTAATTCCTTATACAAAATAGATAAACGAAAAATGTTTATCTTTTTTTTGACAAGTAAGCAGTTTGTGATATACTAAAAACTTAATAAGAGGTGATGCTATGGCTGATTTGCATGAAAAATTATCAATTGCTAAAAGATTAATTGATGATTTACCATCCTCTGATTCTCATGAAGACGTACTACAAAAATGTGTAAGTCAAATATATCCATTTACTACAGAAAACTTAAAAGCTGAATTGGAACCATTTGATTTAACCAGAAAAGACGTTTTAACAGTGATGGGAAGTGGGGATCAGGTATTTGAGTACTTTTTAAAAGGTGCTAGAAGTATTGATACTTTTGATTCAAATCCGTTAACAGAGCCATATTATTATTTAAAATATTCCTGTATTTTAAGTGGTTTTTCCAAAAAAGATTATTTTTCGTTTTTCTCATCTAGGGTGCTGAAACAATTATTTAAGGAAGTATTAAATGATCAAGTTTTCGACGGACAAGCATATGATAAAATAAGCCCATTTCTAAAAGGGAATCATAAGAGATTTTGGGATGTGCTAATGATGAGGTATGGAAAAACATGGGTACGAAAACCAAAACGATTATTTTCATCAGACGAAGAAGGATATGAAAATTTAAAGAAAATGCTAAACTACGCAGAAGATGAACAATATCATAAATTACAAAGTAATATTTCAAAATTATCGATCAACTTTCTAAACTTTTCTCTTGAAGAACTCCCATATCATTTAAAGAAGCAATATGACTTTATTAATTTATCTAATATTGTTAGATTTATAGATTATATGTGGACGGAAAAAACATTAGAAGAATTTAAAAAAGTGACCGATAGTCTGATTCCATTCCTAAAAAAAGATGGAACTTTAGTTGTTGGTTATCTATTTGATTATACCAGTGGAAGTGAAAAATCTCCCGTATCCATATATCACCCAAATTTAAGAAATCAATATTATCCAAGTGATATCTATGATTATTACCAATTTTTAGGGGTAAAAGATATGAGATATAATGATGATACAATGAGATGTCCAGATGGAATTCTTGTATATCAAAAGAAATGTTCCTAATAAATATAATATAGATAATATAATATTAAGTTCCAATGGTGAATATATCTAAAAAATGTTCCATCGAATGATGTAGTTCTATAAAAAATAAGAAAAATCTTTATGAGCAGATGAGTGACAAACACTCATTTTTATAGTACAATAATATCTAGATTAGGAAGGAGCATTATGAGTATTTTAGAAAGAGCAAAAGAACTAAGAAGAGTAATCAAAAATCATGAAGTTGTGTTTATTGTTGGTCATAAAGATTTAGACTTAGATGCCATTGGTAGTGCACTAGGAATGAGTTATATTGTAGAGAAGTTCAAAAAAGAAGCCTATATTATTATCGATGATGACACCTTTGAGCCAGCCGTAGAAAAAATAATTAATCAAACACAAAAGAGTAGATTTATAAAAAGTAGTAATCTTTTTAGAAAAAAGAAAAGTAAAAATCTATTAGTAGTCGTTGATACAAATAAAGAAAAATTGTTACAAAATAGTGAATTATTGAACGAATTTGAAGATGTAGTAGTCATCGATCACCATCAACCCAATTCTTCTAGCATTGAAACGAAAATGAATTTAATAGATACAGAGTCATCGAGTGCTTGCGAATTAATTACTGAACTAATTTATTACTATGGAATTAAATTAGAGCCAGAGATTGCGACAACAATACTAGGTGGAATCGTTCTAGATACAAATAACTTTGTTGTAAAAACAAGAGCAAAAACCTACTTTGCTGCTTATCACTTAACATCGTTTGGAGCAGATCCTAGAAAAGTACAATATTACTTGAAACAAGATATCAAAGATTATATAATAAGACAAAAAGTAATTGTTGATGTTGAAATTATTAATGAAAAATTTGCAGTGAGTGTAGGAGATGAATCTATTAAATATAAAAGAGAAGAACTAGCCAAAATTGCAGATACACTTCTTCAATTTCATGAAATCACAGCATCCTTTGTAATAGGAAAAATTGCCAATGATACAATTGGAATTAGTGCTAGAAGTGAAGGAAAAACAGATGTTGGAGAACTCTTAGAACAATTAGGAGGCGGAGGCGGACCACAAGAAGCTGCTACACAAATTCAAGAGAGTAATATAAATCATGTCAAAAAACAATTACTAGAAATATTAAAATAAGGGGGAGATACCTTTGAAAGTTATATTTATAAAGGACCTGAAAAAACAGAGTAAAAAAGGGGAAATTAAAGAAGTAAAAGATGGGTATGCAAAAAACTATCTAATTAAAAATGGATATGCTGTTATGATGAATGAGAAGAATTTAGGAACACTAGCAAAAGAAAAACAGGAAGCGAAGGAGGAAGACTCAAAAAATAGAGAAGAAGCCCTTGATTTAAAAGAAAAATTAGAAAAAGAAGAATTCTTATTCAAAGTAAAAACAGGGGAAGGAGATCGTGTATTCGGAAGTGTCAGCCCGAAACAATTAAAAGATGAACTCCACAAAAAAGGTTATAAAATAGAAAAACGACAACTTGAAATGATGGGTAACTTAACAAGTTTAGGATATCATAATGTGAATATTATTTTATATAAAGATATAAAAGCAACCATTAAGGTACATTTGGTGAAATAATATAAATAAAAGGAAGTGATAGTACCATGGCAGTAAAGACCATTCCAAGCGACTTAATTGCAGAACAATCTGTACTAGGAGCAATGTTTCTATCAAAATTGGCGATTGAAAAGGCGTCTGAAGTACTAACTAAAAAAAGTTTTTATGATGAAAAAAATGGTATTATTTTCCAAGCAATTGTAGACTTAAATGAGAAGAAAGTACCAATTGACTTAACGACAGTGACGACAGAATTGAATCAATCGAAGAAACTAAATGAAGTAGGGAACGTAGAATATTTAACAGAAGTAATTAACACGGTACCAACTGCCTCTAATATCGATTTTTATATTAAATCAGTAGAAGACAATTATTTATTAAGAAATGTGATTGATACATCCACAGAAATTGCAACTCTAGCCTATGAAAATGAGGGGGAAGTTTCCGATGTTTTAGATCAAGTGGAGCAGAAGGTAGTTAAAATTTTAAGAAACAGACGTTCTAGCGAGTTTCAATCCATCCAAGAAGTTTTAGCAAATGTTCAAAAAAATTTAGAAAAACTGTCAGAAGCTAAGGGGAAAATTACAGGAATTCCAACAGGATGGACTGAATTAGATCGATTAACTTCTGGTCTTCATGAAAATCAACTGATTATTTTAGCAGCACGTCCAGCAATGGGAAAAACTGCTTTTGCCTTAAATCTAGCCACGAATGTAGCAACGAAAACAGACAAAACTGTAGCCATCTTTTCTCTTGAAATGGGTGCAGAACAACTTGCAAATCGTATTATTTCTTCCTTAGGGCAGATTGAAGGTACCAAATTAACGAGTGGTAACTTACTTAATAATGATTGGAAAAGAATCACGGAAGCAAGAAGTCAACTAAATAATGCAAAAATTTATATTTCAGACGATGTCGGGGTGACCGTTGGAGATATTAAATCAAAATGTCGTAGGCTATCGACCAGTGAAGATGGACTTGATTTAGTCATTATTGATCACCTACAACTTTTAACTATGGGTGGAAATTATGGAAATAATCGTCAAGCAGAAATTACAGATATCTCTAGAAATCTAAAGAAAATGGCGATGGAGTTAAATATTCCAGTCGTTGCTCTAGCACAGTTATCTCGTGGGGTAGAAAGTCGTGAAGATAAAAGACCAAAAATGAGTGATTTAAGAGAATCTGGATCAATTGAACAAGATGCCGATATTGTTGCACTACTATATCGAGATGACTATTATCAGTCTCCAAAAGATAGTCAAAAAGAGGCACCTGATCCAAGTTTAAGTGAGTTAATCATCGGAAAGCATAGAAATGGTCCAAATGGTAAAATTGATTTATTATTTAGAAAAAATACAAGTACATTCTTAAATTTATCACATGATAGTGAAGGAGGAAATAATGGGTAAAAAAACATTGATAGTATCATTAATAGCGGGAATAATATCTGCATTTATTATCTTTATAGGTTCTAATCCAAATGCACTCCCTGCAAAAGTTTTAGGAATCTTGGAAAAACCACAAGAGCCAAAACAACTGTATCATGTTTATTTAGGTGGAAAATCACTTGGACTTATTGAATCTAAAGCGGACCTAGAAAAATACATTGATAAAAAGCAAGGAACCATTAAACAGAAATACAATGTAAATAAAGTCTATATCCCAAATGGATTAGATATTATTCAAGAAATTACCTATAATGACAAAACCTATACAACAGAGGAAATCTACCAAATGATTCAAGAGCAAGAAGGTGGAAGTTCTTTTACAATTGATGGATATCAAATCAAAATTGCAGGGTATGAGAAATCAACAGAAGAGGGAGGTACTACCATTGAAGAAGATAAAATTATCTACGTATTAGATAAAGATGTATTCACAAATTCTATTGAAAAGACGATTAAATCCTTTATTCCAGAAGAAGAATATGATAATTTTTTAAATGAAACACAAAAAGAAATTAATGGAACTGGAAAATTGGTAGAAGACTTATATATTAAAAATAACATCACTATTACAAAGACTAGAATTCCAGCAGATGCGAAAATTTATTTAACGGAAGAAGAACTTTGTAAATATCTATTATTTGGTACAACAGAGGAACAAGCAACATATATAGTGCAAGCAGGAGATACCATTACAGATATTGCCTTCAATAATAAATTATCACCAGATGAATTTCTAATTGCCAATACTTCCTATAAAACTTCTCAAGATTTGCTTTATCCAGGGCAGGTTGTAACACTAGGAATCATTCAACCACAATTTGATACGGTAGAAGAAACCCATGTAGTATCTAAAAAGGTGAAAGCAAGAGAAACTATATATCAAGATGATAATACAAAATATGCAGGAGAGGAAACTACCATTCAAGAGGGAAGTGATGGAGAAAGCTTAGTAACAGAAAAAATCCAATTAATCAATGGAGAGATTACATCTACAGTCCCAGTGAGTGAAGAAATTACCATTCAGCCAGTGGACAAAATTATCGCCCGTGGTACAAAACAAAAACATACTGGTGGAAGTATCTCATCTGGTGTTGAAGTTCCAGTTGGAATTGGTAGTTGGGTATGGCCTACCAATGCTCCATATACGATTACAAGTGAATTCTCTTATCGTTGGGGTAAACTTCACAAAGCAATTGATATTACAGGAACTGGATACGGTTCTCCAATTAAAGCTGCCAATAATGGTGTAGTAACAACCTCTGCATATAATGGAACAAACGGAAACTATATTGTAATCAAACATGCGAATGGATATTTTACTGAGTATGCTCATTTAGCAGAACGGTATGTAAAACAAGGAGATGTCGTTTATGCAAATGACGTAATTGGAAGCATGGGAAGAACAGGATTTGCACAAGGGGTACACTTACACTTTGGATTATGGTCTGGTCCTGCTTATACAGGAACTCCACTGAATCCAAGGAGTTTGTATCGATGAAAATCAAAGTTTTAGCAAGTGGATCTAAGGGAAATTGTACTTATATTGAAACAGAAAAAATAAAAATTTTAATTGATATTGGGGTCACATTTTCATACTTAACCAGTGAACTAGAAAAAATGTCTATTTTACCCAGTGAACTTTCAGGAGTTCTAATTACGCATTCACATAGTGATCATATTAAAGGACTCCAATCTTTAGTAAAAAGAACCAATATCCCTGTCTATATCACAGAGGGGATGAAAGAAGACCTATCAGAAAAAATTTCAGAATCTAATTTTAGGATTTTATCTTCAAAGAATCAATTGGAAAATTTAGTAATTGAGTGTATCCCAACTTCTCATGATGTAGAGTCTGTTGGATATTTAATTGATGAAGGGGACACCTCTTTAGTTTACATTACAGATACAGGATATATTAATCGAAAGTATTTAAATATCCTAGCCAATAAAGACATCTATATAATTGAAAGCAATCATGATGAAAAAATGCTGATGGATGGACCCTATCCCTATATATTAAAACAAAGAATTATTAGTGATAAAGGACATTTATCCAATGCAACAGTTGCTTCTTACTTAACGAAATTAGTGGGCGAAAAGACAAAATATATCATCCTAGCGCACCTAAGCGAAAACAATAACACTGAGGATTTAGCCTATCAAACAACGAAAAATCAACTGATAGAACATAATCTTAATCGAGATGTCCTGATTGCTAAACCACATGAATCTCTAGAAACAATTGAGGTGTAAATATGATAAGGATTCTTTGTGTAGGGAAATTAAAAGAAAAATATTGGAAAGATGCTTGTGAAGAGTATCTCAAGCGTCTAACGAAATATGTACAAGTAGAACTAGTAGAAGTAATGGATGAGAAAATAGATGATGAAAAAATAGCGCTTCAAAAGGAAAAAGAAAGATTAGAAAAACGTTTAAATTTAAAGGATTATATTATCGCTTTAGAAATAGAAGGTGAGGAACTATCATCTACTGAGCTTTCAAAAACAATAGAAACAATGAGAGTAGAAAATTCCAATCTTACTTTTATTATTGGTGGGTCATATGGAATTCACCCCGATATAAAAGAACATGTGAATAAACATATATCCTTTTCCAAATTGACCTTTCCTCATCAATTATTCCGAGTACTTCTCCTAGAACAACTATACCGAAGTTTTAAAATACAAAATAATGAGAAATATCACAAATAGTGGTATTTTTTCTTTTAAAAAATAATAAGTAAACAAGTTGTCAACTTCTAAACAAAAGATTGACACACTGTTAACAAATCTAATCTAATTTAAAAATCTTCCTATAATAATCGTAAAAAAGAGAAGGAACAGTTTATGGAAGTATTTAGAAAAAGATTAAAAGAGGCAAGAGACATTAGGGAAGTAAGCCAAAAAGAAGTAGGAAAGGCAATTGGAGTATCCAGAAGTGCCGTTTGTTATTATGAATCTGGTAGAAGCTTACCAGATATGGAACAAATCGAAAAGATTGCTGAATTTTTACAAGTGGATATTTTCTGGTTACTAGGAAAAGAATATACAGGTTTGATTCATCGAGAAGGAAATAGAATCATAAATTTATCAAAAGAAGATTGTGATATTATCCGTGCGATTCATGCGAATCCTGACTTGTTTAAATATCTTTTAGATCATCCAGAAGAAAGAATTGCCAAAATTTCAAGGTTAATTAGAAAACAAGATTAGACAAAAAAAATAAGAAACAATGGTTATACTACAATAGGTGATGCTATGCTAAAAATAATAACAAGCTTCCTATGGAGTATTGCAATTGTTTTTTTATTAGGAGGAGGACTTTACTTTAGTATAAAATTAAAATTTCCTCAGCTAAAACTTGCTTCTCTTTTTAAGGGCTTTCAAAAGGACAATAAGAGTAGTGTTTCCCCTTTTCGAAGTCTTACAATGTCCCTTGCCGCAAGAATTGGTGTGGGTTCACTCGCAGGAGTTGCTCTAGCGATTTATACGGGAGGTCCAGGTACTATCTTTTGGATATGGATTGCAGGAATTATTACATCCATCAATGCTTTTTGTGAAAGCTATATGGGGGCAAAATATCAAGAAAGAGATGGAGATGCATATAAAGGCGGTCCATCATACTATATAAAGCATGGTCTAAAAAAGCCAAAACTCGCAAGTCTATATGCAGTACTAATCATTATTTCCTATATTTTTGGATTTATGACGATTCAAGCAAATACGATTACAACTTCTATCCATGGAGCATATGGTATTTCATCTATCTTAATTGGAGTGGTACTTGCTCTGATTTCTGGTATTTCTATTATGAAAGGTCTAGATGAAATTGCAGGAATTACTAGTAAGCTAGTACCATTTATGGGTATTGGTTATATTTTGTTAAGTGGCATTATTATTTGTATGAATTTCAATAAAATTGGCATAGTTTTAATGCAAATTGTAATGGACGCCTTTTCTCTGAAAGCAATTCGCGGAGGGATTATAACCACCTTTATAATTGGAATGCAAAGAGGGGTATTCTCAACAGAAGCAGGACTTGGAACTGGATCTATTGCATCTTCTTGTTCTCACACAGATAATAAAATTAGTCTTGGATTAATTCAGGTGTTAGGAATTTATTTTACTGTTTTTATTGTATGTACATCGACTGCTCTTCTAATCTTAACTTCGGATTATCAATTACTTAATTTTGAAAATATGAATGGAATTGAATTAACACAATATGCCCTAAATTATCATTTAGGAAAAAGAGGAATGGCTGTTTTAATGTTATCCGTCATCGCCTTAGCATACTCTACCATTGTCGCAGGATATTATTATGGAGAAAGCAATCTAAAATATCTTATAAAAAATGTATCAAAATCACAAATTAATATACTGAAAATAATAACAGTAATTCTATTAATAATAGGAAGTGTTATGAATGCTACCATTCTTTGGAATATTGTAGATATATTAGTCGCCATTTTAGCAATTATTAATATGTATGCATTAATGAAACTACGAAAAGAAATAATCGTTGATTATAAAAACAATTCATAGTATAATAAACTGCAAGAAAGTGTGGGGGGGGGGGGTTATGATTATTTTTAAAGAACCACTCGAAGAGACGGAAAAATTTTTTGAAACTAATGTTGGAAAAGATAGACTGGTCTTATTAGAAAAAGCATTAAGGATGATAGGAAGTTTTGAAGAAGGGAAAGCAATTCAAGTGATAGAGGAGGAATATCAAAAAGAGGATAGCTTTCTTTATGAAGTAAAAGACTTAAACGGGACAAGTTTCAAATTCTGTAATTTCAGTACAAGAACGGATATTGATAAGAATAGATATTCCAAAAATTATAATTTTATAATGAAACAAAAAAATAGTATTATAGTCTATATCTATAATTTTTATGGATTAACAAAAGACGAAGAATTAAGAATTTCTAAAGTTTCTGTAGATTTATCCTCTAATCGTACGTTAGAACTACAAATTGCTGGAAATCATCATAATTGCTTAAGAATAACAGAAATGGAAAAGAAATATGTATTAGTACTTCATAGAAATTCTCAAGATGAAATCATTCGTTCAATAGAAGTCATAATTTCACTACTAGCTGAAATAGAAACTCTAAATTTAGAATCAATTTTACTAAAACTAAAAATGTACCAAAATCTTGTTTCTACTTTTATTTATATAAATGATATTAGAAGAGCAACAATTAATTGGGAAGAAGGTAAAATTTCTAGTTATTCAATTCTAGATGAAAATCAAGAAATTAAAGGTAATCTGAAAGGAGAACTTTATCGTCAAGTAAAGACACAACTAGAAGAAAGTAATACATCATCCAAAGAAATAATTAAATCAGATATAAAAGAATTGCTTAAAAATCTGTAACATATTAAACTATAAATAGTAGAAAGAGAAGTAAGATATTATGATAGGAAACGATTGGGATCAAATATTAGAAAACGAAATGAATCAAGAATATTTTAAAAACTTAATTCAGTTAATTGAAAAAGAATATCAAGAAAAAACCATCTATCCCCAAAAAACAGAAATTTTTAAAGCATTTAGAAATACTTCTTATCGAGATACGAAAGTAGTTATCTTAGGACAAGATCCATACCATGGGGAAAATCAAGCAGAGGGTCTTTCTTTTTCTGTAAAACAAGGAATTGCCAAACCACCATCTTTACAAAATATATTTAAAGAATTAAAAGATGATTTAGGGTATGAAATACCTGAAAGTGGTAGTTTAGTTTCTTGGACCAAAGAGGGTGTTCTTTTATTAAATACTGTTTTAACAGTTGTTAAAAATCATCCAGCATCTCATAAAGATTTAGGATGGGAACGTTTTACGGACAAAGTAATTGAAAAATTAAATGAAAAAGAAACACCGATTGTCTTTATTCTTTGGGGTAGTTTTGCTAGAAGTAAGAAAGTTTTAATTACAAATCCAATTCATTATGTGATTGAATCAGCACATCCATCTCCTTTTTCTGCCTACCATGGTTTCTTTGGAAGTAAGCCTTTTTCTAAAACAAATCAATTCCTAGAGAGCAAAGGAATTCGTCCAATTCACTGGGAAATAAAAAAAACTGTCGAAAAAACAAAAACTTCTATTTAAAACTTAAAAGAAGAGTGATACAATAATAACATAGGAGGGTTTATGGAGCAAAAAAGAATGTTAGGCGAAAAGCCAATGAGAGTACTTCAATGTTATTTTATGTTTTATGATGAAGTACCTACTTATAAAGAACAACAACAATATGGAGATTTTTATCTAAAAACACAAGCAATGATGTCATTTTTAGATGCGTTTGGTTATAGTTTGTTCTATACAAAAGATGGGAATGTAGAAAGATGGTACCATCCCAGTTTCCATCTAGCGATTAGTGATTTAGATGTTTCACCGGAATTAGATCCGCTAATTAATGCATTTAACCAAGAACTAGAAGGAAAGAATGAAGAGGAAATTAAAGAATATTATCAAGAAAGCTTAAAAAGAGAAACTTACTATGACCCAGAGATTACAAAAAGAATTGGTGAGTTGGTAAGAGAATATGCATCTACTAGAAATCGCGATATAGTTAGTATCTTAAGAAATCTAACGACTCCTAAAATTTTTAAAGATAGAGTAGAGTTTTGTGACTATGGCGAGGATTTACAAGACCTCATGGAATATGTCAAAGATGTCTTTTTCCCGGTTACAGTTATTACCAAAGAATATCCTATCAATGATTCTAGGTATTTAGAATTTTTAAGAAAATATCTAAATCCAGTAGAACCACCAAAAGAAAAAGAAAAAAAATATTAAAACACTTCCAATGAAGTGCTTTATTTTTTTTTCGTCTTTTTTAAAATTTCAAATACTTCTTCTCTTTCTTCAGAATAAAATTCTTTTCTCTTATATTTAAAGAGGGATCCAACAATATTAGATGGGAAACATTGTACTAATTTATTATAAGAAGTAATGGTACGATTATAAAACTTTTTAGCTGCAATTAAATCATTATCAACATTCGTTAAATCATAATTGATATTGACAAGACTTTCGACATTTCCAAGTTTACTATCCAAATCCATAATTCCCTTATATTCAGCAATTGCCTTATCTAGTTCTTCATTCAACTCAAAATTATTGACTTTCTTATTCTTAAGTTTAATTACATTAATTAATATTTGGTCCTCTTTATATTTTGGATTTTCTTCCTCAACCACTTTAATTACCCGCTCTAATAAAACTAGTTTCTTTTGTAGTAAAATATCAATATTGTTTTCAGCTTCACTGATTTTAATTTTTGCAATTTGAAATTTATTATAAAAAGTAATCTCTAAAATTAAAAGTATAGAGATTATAACAATAATACCAACCACTATATAAATCATAAAATCACACTATCTTTCTAATCACATTTTATCATGATTTGATGATTACGAAAAGAGTTTTAAAAGAAAAATTCCCCCAAAGGGGAACGAAATCTTACAAATTTGGTTCTTCTTCAAAAATTGCATAGTTAATATAAACAAGCCAAAGTAAAATGATTTTATTTTGTTCATCTCTTAATAGTAAATAATCTCTACCATCTTCTAAAATAGTACCTGTAAATACTTTATCTCTCCACTCAACAGAATCAGGATAAGAAAAATAAACACTTACCTTTTTTCCAATATTTCTTCGAAATACTCCTTCTGCGTATTGTGAGTTTGCTGGAGAATTTGAAGAAATTCCTTGATTCGTAGGAGTTACTTGTGTTGTAGTAAAATTTGTATAAGGAGGATATGTACTTTGACTTGGAATATAACTTGGAGATATTGTATTAAAACCTTGATTCATAAATTCACCTTCCTAATGGAATATATGAAATCTATAAAAACTCTATGATAATAAATTTTAATTTAACTCTAATAATTCATCAAAAACAGTATCTGTACTGGATGGCTCTGTTCCTTTTACATAATACATAATCTTCTTTTGCTGATCAGTTTCTATCGCAGGTTTTCCAGTAATTGGGTTCACTAATACTCCGACTACATTATTGGGTTGCTCATACCATGAATCTTTCCTTCCTTCTAAGTAGTTTTCCATGGCCTCTACCCAAATATTTCTAGAATACTTATAGTCACTCGTAGAAATTGGAGTACTATCATCATAACCAATCCAAACAGCAGTACAAATGTCAGAATTATATCCAATTGACCAATGATCTGTATCTGTAGTACCACTTTTTAATGCCAGTTTGTGTTTAATCTTAGGAGCAATTCCAATAGCGGTTGGATAATTATAGTCAATAAATGCTGAATCATAAGTAGAAGTCAATAAATTACTTAAAATAAAAGTAAGGCTTCGATTTAAAATAGCTTCCTTTTTCTCTTTCCTTTCATAAAGAACGTTCCCTTTTAGGTCTTCGATTCTAGAAATTAAATAACCTTCTACTCTATATCCTTCATTGGCAAATGCAGAATAGGCCGCAACCATTTCTTTAATACTAATCTCAGCAGTTCCTAAAGGAAGAGAAGGGATTTCATCTAACTTAGAGGTAATGCCAAGTCGTTTTGAAATATTAACCAACGCATCCTCACCTAAAAACATATGTGTTTTAACAGCATAGATATTATCTGAATAAGCAATAGCAGTGGCAAGAGAAATTGGTTTATTTCCGTATTGATTTCCATAATTTTGGGGAGAATAATTCTGATTATTGGCAAAAGTAAAAGTTGTTTCTTCACTAGTAAATGTAGTAGAAGAAGTAAAGCCATTTTCCAAAGCTGCATAATACAAAAATGGTTTCATCGTAGAACCTACTTGCCTTACGGATTGAACTGCGCGATTATATTGGCTTTTGTTATAATCTCTTCCACCAACAAGAGCAATAATCTTACCCGTAGATGGCTCCATCATGATAGAGGAAACTTGTAATTCTTTATCAGTGGTTAAATTATTTTTAATACTATTTTCTAAAATAGATTGAGCATTCATATCTAAATTTGTATAAATTCGGATTCCACCCGTTTCTAGATAAGAAGATGGGATTTCCTTAATTTCCTTTAATTCTCTCATAACGGCATCTTGATAATACATAATATTCGCAACATTGACATCGCTTTTTTCACCGATAAAGGAAAGTTCTTCATTCTTGGCACTTTCATATTCTTCTTTAGAAATCACTTTGTTTTTAAGAAGACTATTTAAAATATTTAATTGTCTAGAGCGAGCGAGATCGGCATTTACAAGTGGAGAATAGTGAGAGGGACTCTTGGGAATTCCTGCAAGCATTGCTGCTTCTGCAAGATCTAATTCCTTTGCAGATTTATCAAAATAAAACCTGGAAGCATTTTCAATTCCATACATCCCATGTCCATAATTAATTGTATTTAAATAGCCTTCTAAAATTTCATCTTTACTATAATGCACCTCTAACTGCATCGTTAGCCACATTTCATTAATCTTTCTTTCCCACGTTTTATCAAAATCTAAAAACAAATTTTTTGCATACTGTTGTGAGATTGTAGAAGCACCCTGACTTTTAGAACGAGAAGTAATATTGACATACATTGCTTTTAAAATCCGCATAAAGTCAAATCCATGATGCTTATAAAAATGCTTATCCTCTGTATTGATTGTAGTTTTTATTAAATAGGGAGAAATATCTTCTAAATTAATCCATTCCTGGCTTCCACTTCCTTGAAAAAACAACTCTTCTTTAGCATCATACATTAAAAAAGCATTGGCACTCTTAAGTTCAAGTTTTGGAGATGATTTGATATAAAAATAGACTCCTCCAATACCAAGAAGAATAAATACCATCAGAAAAAGACAAACCATTAAAAATATTTTAAGTTTTCTAAATTTTTTCATATTTCGTCTCCAATCTAATGTTAGTATGAAAAAATAAAAAAGAAATATGTATCTAAAAAATAAAAAATATGGTATGATACTACCGCAAGAGGAGTGATATTCCATGAAAAAAGAAGTAGAAGAAAAAAATTATTATATTAGTCTTTTTAATGAAAATGAACCAATCGTAGAAAGAGCAATTAAAAAATATAAAATAGAATTAGAAAATCCAATAACACTTGCAAGAAGAAAAACACAAGAATTAGAAGCCCTTTTTCAAAAACATGGAAAAGAGTACTATGCAGGAACTGTGCTTGGTCCAATATTAGGTGACCATATACTGAGAACAACTGCTAATAGTATAGAAATTGCTACATCTTTAATAGATTTTGAGAATCATATCATGTTCTATTCCTTTCGGCTCCCTATCAAAAATCCTCATTTAAATGCCTATCAAGACAGTTTAGATAAAATTAAAGGGATTACAATCGATGAAAATCTTTCACAAATTCTAGGAAAATTCTTAACACAAGTACAGTTTTTAGAAAAATTAATTGCACTCTCACAAGAATTAAAAGAGCTAGTATCCCCTAATTTTGCGGAACGAGTACTACTTGATGCATATGAAATCATCAAACAAAAAGAATCCCCTGTTTCTACAAAATCTACTCAAAAAGTCATAACTCAATAAAATGGTAGGAAAAATACTAGAACTATGCTATAATGAGTCTGATTTAATCAAGGAAGTGACGTTATGGAATCAGTACAAGTAACACTACTATTAAACACAGAAGAAGAGTTAAAAGAAACTTTAAAAGGTGAATTTGACCCAGTACATGATAAATTAATCATCCATGATTTAAATAAAAAACAAGACATGACTATGGATTTTAAAGAAAAAAAATTAACGCGTCAAACAGAAGAATTTTTAATGACAATTCCCTTTTTAAAAGGAAAAGAAACAACTTTAACACTTACATTATTAGAAACAAAAGAAACTTTAGAATTAAAAGTTCTAACAGAAATTTACGAATACAAAGAAAGAAACCTTAGAGTAAAATATAAAATAATAGAATCCAATGAGTGGATAGAATATCAAATAGACTTTTAGGAGGGATACAATGAGTACAATTAAAAATTTAGAACAAGAACTCACAAAAATAGTAACAGAATTAGGATACAAGATTGACCATATAAATTTAGTTCCTAGTGGAAGAAAAGAACTAGGGGAATTCCAAATTAATGATGCCTTTTCTCTAGCCAAAGAAAACCATACAAATCCAAGAGAAATTGCTGAAAATATTGTAGCGGAACTAAAAAAAGATGCAAGATTTGAAAACGTCAACATTGCAGGTGCAGGATTTATCAATTTAAGTTTTTCTGAGAAGTTCTATTTAGACTTTTTAAGAAGTATTCAAAAAGATATTAAAAATAATCTAGATTTGGAACCAAGAAAGAAAATTATCATAGATTATGGTGGAGCGAATGTCGCAAAAATTCTTCATGTTGGACATTTACGTTCTGCGAATATTGGAGAAGCCTTAAAACGACTCGCTAGATTACTCGGAATGGATGTAATAGGAGATGTACATTTAGGGGACTCTGGATTACAGTCTGGAATGGTTGTTTCTGAAATGAGAAGACGCTATCCAGAACTAATCTGTTTTAAAGAAGACTACCAAGGAGAAGAATTTTCTCTACCAATCACGAGTGGTGATTTGTCTATAATTTATCCAGAAGCTAGTAAAAAAGCTAAGGAAGACGAAGAGGAAATGAAAAACTGCCAGAAGATTACGTTCCAAATTCAAAAAGGACATTTAGGATATAATGCTTTATGGAATAAAATTAAAGACCTATCACTAGTTGAAATCAAAAAAATATATAACGATTTAAACACATCTTTTGATCTTTGGGAAGGAGAACTCGATAGTTTTCAATACATCCGAGAAATGTTAGAATACTTAGAAAATAAAAAATTATTAGAAATCAGCGAAGGTGCTACCATTATGGATATTAAAAAGGAAACAGATAAAAAAGAAATGCCTCCAATTATCCTAGTAACAAGTAATGGTTCCTATATCTATGAAACAACTGATTTAGCAACTATTTTTGGAAGAATGAAACGTTTTTCGCCAGATGAAATTTGGTATCTAGCAGACAGTAGACAAGAACTTCACTTTGAACAAGTGTTTAGAGCTTCTAAAAAGTCTGGTATTACGAAGGAAGAAACAAAATTAGAATTTATTGGTTTTGGAACAATGAATGGACCAGATGGAAAGCCATTTAAAACAAGAGATGGGGGTGTCATGACTCTAAGTTCCCTAATTTCTTTAGTCAACGATGAAACAAGAAAGAGATTAAATCCTATGATTACAAATGAACAAGAACAAATAAAAGTCTCTAAAATGATTGCCATTGCTGCCTTAAAATATGCAGACTTTTTACCTTTTCGTACAACTGATTATATCTTTGAACCTAGTAAATTTTCCGATTTAGAGGGAAAAACAGGGCCTTATCTTCTTTATTCCACCATTCGTATGAAGTCCTTACTTAAAAAAGCATCTACGGAAGGATATCACAACTATGAAATTAAAAAATTAAAAAAAGAGACAGACAAAGAAGTTTTAGAGAATCTCCTAACTATGCCAAAAGTACTAAAAAAAGCATATGATACAAAATCATTAAATGATATTGCAGAATTTTTATATAAAATTACAAGTATATATAATAAATTCTATTCAGAAAATCATATACTAACAAGTAAGGATGAAGAATTAAAAACATCTTGGTTAGCACTTACAAACAGTGTTTATAAAACAAATTTATTATTATTAGATATTTTAGGGATTGAGGTTCCTGAAAAAATGTAAGAAAATAGGTTGCGTTTTTCTTAAAATAATGATATAAGTTTAGATGATAATTTTAAAATAAGATTATCAGTAATTTATTTTGATAAATGAGGAGGATTGCCATGAGCCTTAAGAAACTAAAAAAAGAAGACTTAGAGCTATTATCAAATAAAGATATTACCAATTTACTATTAGAAGAAAAAGGAGCACAAAATACAGCAGATTTATTTAAAGAAATTATTAAATTGTTAGAACTACCTAGTTCTGTATTTGATCAAAAAATAGGAGATTATTATACATCTCTTACAACCGATAAAAGATTTATCCTTCTAGAGAATGGAACTTGGGATTTAAGAAGTAGACATACTTCTGATAAATTAATAAAAATCGTCGATGAAGAAGAGGAAGAAGAGATAGAAGAAACTAAAGATGAAGTCGAAGAAGAAACTGTAAATTATGATAATATTGATTCTGACGATGACATAGATGATACAAATGACGATTTAAAAGATTTAGTGGTATTAGATGAGGATGAACTAGAGTTAGAACAGTAATTCTAGTTCTTTTTCGAGAAAGGAGGAGTATATGATGGAAAATGTGAATAAGGAAGAATGTTTTCATGGATATATTGTATGCCTAGGAGAAGATAAAGAAACCAATGAAACATATGATTATTGCCTTACTTGTGGACAAAGAATTAAAGGACTTGCCACTCAGGCATTCTATGTAAATGCGACTTTTTACTTAGAAGAATATCCAATAGAAACAGAAATAGGAAGAAGCCAAAAAGTAAGGGCATTAAGAAATGAATTCAATGAATTCATGTTAAAAAACGGAGGAGTTTCTCCTGAGTATATAATTGATGATTTTAGAGATATGGTTGAATACAAAAGGAATCAAATCTATCAAGTAAGAGGAAAAGTTTATTAAAAATCTCAAATAAATTAGATTTTTTTCTAAAATATAAAAAGTGTGGTATAATAAAAAGACTTGAGGTGAAGGTATGAATATTGAGAATCTAAAGTATAGTTATGAACTTTTTGAACGAAAAAGAAGATTAGAAGAAGAATATGGAGTTCTTAAAAAAGATATAGAAACATACCAAAAGTGTTGTAATCACGTACGAATTTCTTTTGGTTTGGAGTCTCCATCTTCCAAAGTATCACTACAAAAATGCTTATTTTGCGAAAGTGAAGATGTAGATGATTCCTATCCATTCATTAATGCCTCTACTTATCAAAGAAGACTTCATTCTACATTTGGGTTTTCAAGTAGAGTAGAAAACGGATTCCATAACTTCCGAAAACTTTGTGTTGAGTCCTTGGAAGAAAATCCTTTTCTTGAACAAGAGGATCTCATAGAAAGAATAGAAATGGAAATTAGAAGAGACGAAGAGGTAAATCAACAAGATGAGCGAGTATTTAAAAAACTATATTACTGATTAAGGGAGTTGATACTATGATTGAAAGACTAAGTGCAATAGAAACACGATACCATGAAATAGAAAATGAACTTTCTAATCCTGAAATTTATAGTAACATGAATAAGATGAAGACATTATCAAAAGAAAAATCAGATTTAGAAGAAACAGTTCTTTGTTATCAAGAATATAAAAAAGTGCTAGAGGGCATTAAAGATGATAAAGAACTAGTAAAAGATCCAGAAATGGCCGATATTGCGAAAGAAGAATTAGAAAGCCTTGAGAAAAGAAAGATTGAATTAGAAGAAAAGTTAGAAATTCTTTTAATCCCGAAAGACCCCAACGATGGAAAAAATGTAATTGTCGAAATTCGTGGTGCTGCAGGTGGAGATGAAGCTAACATTTTTGCAGGAGATCTTTATCGTATGTATACAAGATATGCAGAAAAACAAGGTTTTAAAATTGAACTCATTGATGCGGAAGAAGGAGAAGCTGGTGGATTTTCTCAGATTGAATTCATGGTCAAAGGAGATAATGTTTACTCAAAATTAAAGTACGAAAGTGGATCTCACAGAGTACAAAGAGTCCCTGAAACCGAATCACAAGGTAGAATTCAAACCTCGACTGCAACAGTTTTGGTTATGCCAGAAGCAGAGGATGTAAACATTGAAATTAATCCAGCAGATTTAAGAATTGATATTTATCGCTCGAGTGGATGTGGAGGACAAGGAGTAAATACGACAGATAGTGCAGTTCGAATTACCCATCTACCAACCAATACAGTGGTGACTTGCCAAAATGAAAGAAGTCAGATTCAAAACAAAGAACAAGCAATGAAAGTCTTGCGTGCGCGTCTTTATGAACAAGAACTACAAAAGAAAGAGGAAGCTTTGGGAAGTGAGAGACGTATGAAAATTGGTACTGGGGATCGTGCCGAGAAGATTCGTACTTATAATTACCCACAAAATAGGGTAACAGATCATAGAATTGGATATACGACCAATAATTTAGACCGTATTATGAATGGTGCGATTGATGAAGTAATCGAAGCCTTAATTACGGAAAATCAAAAAAGAAAACTAGCAGGAAATGAAGAAGGGTAGAACTTGCTAGTTTTAAATTTTGGAGTCAGGATATGATGAGAGTAGAAGATTTAATTGTATATGGAAAAAGCAAAGTACATTCAGAACATGCTAAAATGTTACTAGCATCCCTTTTGAATGTAAATTCATTAGAATTATTAAACTATTTAGACCAAGAAGTTCCAGAAGAAGTAGAATTAAAATTCAAAGAAAAACTGAGAGAACTTGTGAAAAATAGACCAATTCAGTATGTAATTGGAAACGTAAACTTTTATGGAGAAGAGTTTTTAGTGAATGAATCTACACTTATTCCAAGATTTGAAACCGAGGAACTTGTAGAAAACACACTTTGTTATTTAGATGAATTCTTTGAGGATAAAAATCTAAAAGTGGTGGATTTAGGAACAGGAACGGGTTGTATTGGATTAACCTTGAAAAAACTAATTCCAAGTCTTGATATGACTCTAGTAGATATTAGTGATAATGCATTAGAAATAGCAAAACAAAATCAAGAAAAAAAGAATTTAGATGTCAAAATAGTAAAAAGTAACTTTTTAGAGCAAGTAGAAGGGAAATTTGATATCATCATTAGTAATCCACCCTATATCAAAGAGGGAGAACCAATTGACGCAATCGTAAAAGAAAATGAACCATCGATTGCACTCTATGGAGGTAAAGATGGACTGGATTGCTACCGTTTGATCTTGAGTCAATGTAAAAATAAATTAAATTCTAAATTCATGATTGCTTTTGAAATCGGATGCAATCAAAGAGAAGAAATCACTAAGATAATTCATCAAGAATTAGGGGATGTAAAAGTAATTTGTAAGAAAGATTTAAGTAATAGAGATCGTATGATATTTATTTTTTCTTTCATAAACTGAATAAAATTAACAAAAAGAATCCACTATGGTTATAGAAAGGTGGATTTTCTTATGAAAAAAATAATACCCATTTTGAGTATTTTAATGCTTTTATCATTCGGAGGATGCAAAAAAGAACAAATTATCATTCCAAAAGAGGCCATTCGCTTTCGCGTGATTGCTAGTAGTGATAGTGATAAAGATCAACAAGTAAAAATGAATGTAAAAAAAGGGATTCAAAAAGAATTATATGAGTCTGTAAAAGATGCTAAAACCATTGAAGAAGCAAGAAATATTACACGAGGGAAATTAGAGGATTATCAAATACTAGTTCAAAGTCTTTTAAATGAGCAAAATCAAAAAGATACAAAAGTCAATATTCATTATGGTCAAAACTATTTTCCAGAAAAAAAGTATCAAGGAGTAACTTATCCAGAAGGAGATTATGAATCCTTAGTCATCACCTTAGGAAATGGTCTTGGAAAAAACTGGTGGTGTGTATTATTTCCACCTCTTTGTTCTTTAGAAGCAGAAAGTAAAGAACAAGCTTCCGATGTAGAATACAGGTTTTTTGTGAAAGATTTAATAGACAAATATCTAAAATAAAGTGACAACCCTTTTTATTTCTATTATAATAAAAATAGTTAGGGGGAAGATTTTATGGAGAAAATGAACCTACATATCCATTCTGAATACTCTTGGGACTCTAAAATGAAGATTTCTGATATTGCGAGAATTTTAGCAGAACATGGAATTAAGTACGCAGCAATTACAGACCATGTAGAATTTGATAGAGAAACGATGGACTTTATTCGATACAAATTTTTCAAACGTTCTCATGAACTGAATGAAATGAATAAGCAGTATGAAGGGAAAATAAAATTACTAAGTGCTGTAGAAATATCAGAACCACAATGGTATAAAGAACAAGTACAAATGCTAACAGAAATATTTGATTTTGACTTTGTAATGGGAAGTATTCATCATATCCCAAATTTAAAAACATCAAAAAATAAAAAATATGTAACATATCTTTATTATCAAAAGGTGCTAGAAATGATAGAAAATGGGATGATTGATGTAGTGGGGCATCTAGATTATATTGATAAATACTATCATGGAGATTATTCAGATTCCAATCAAATAGCAGAAATACTACATGCGATCAAAGAACATAATCAAATCATAGAGATTAACACTTCAGCAGAAAGAAGAGCAGGATTAAATCTATTTCCTAGTATCTATAAGTTAAGTCAATATAAACTAATTTCAGATAATGTAACGATAGGAACGGATGCACATAGAGAAACAGAATTAGTAGATAATTTAGATTCAGCAGAATATATATGTGAAGAACTTGGATTACAGAGAGTAATATTCGAAAAAAGAAAACGAAAGGTTTTATAAGAGTGAGGTAGGAATATGATAAAAGCAGATATGCATGTGCATTCAAAATACTCAAATAATTCTAAAAGGGAATTAGAAGATGTCATTCAATACCTAGACATTCTAGATCAATATCTGGAACAAGACTATAGCTAACGAAAACAAATTTTAGAAGTAATCGATGCATTAGGAAATTCTCATCAGTCTTTAGAAATTAGACCCTCTATTATCAATAAAAATCATATCAAATTCTATCCTTCCATTCAAAAACTATGCCTATATCGTTTAAAACAGGATATACAAGAGTCATAATTGGAAGTCATGTCTATAACCCAAAAGAAATATTAAGAAACTTTAGCGATATGGAGTATACTTGTAGGAAGATTGGTCTTACTCCAGGAATCTATCAAAAAAGAAAATTCGAAAGAATTTAAACCTCTTACATATTCTTAAGTAGGAGGCTTTTTTATGTCTTTAGGAATTCTTTTTTTAATTGCGATTGGTCTAAGTATGGATGCCTTTTCTTTAGCTTTAATTTATGGTACTTTAAATATGGAAAAAAAGTATCATAACTTGATGAGTATTTTTGTTGGAATTTTTCATTTTTTTATGCCCCTGCTTGGGTATCTTGTTGGTAAATTTATTTTTTCATTTTTACCCATTCCCCCAGAAATGATTGCAGGAGTCATTTTTATTGCCCTAGCTATAGAGATGATTTTATCTTTAAAAAAGGAAGAACAGTTAAAGATATTTGAAAATATCTTTTCCATTTGTCTTTTTGCTTTTACTGTTAGTATTGATAGCTTTAGTATTGGAATCGGACTAGGAAATTTAACAGAAAATATACTACTTGCAGGATCTATATTCTCCATAACTAGTGCTTTATTTACGTATCTTGGAGTAAAGCTTGGAGATATTCTAGTAAAAAGATTTGGAAATATTGCAACACTTTTAGGAGGTATTATTCTATTCATTTTAGGAATTCACTATATTTTTTAATAATTTGACATAGAAAAAGGTAAAAATTCACATGATTTTACTTACTTTCTATAGCAAATATGATATATTAAAAAAGGAAAAGAGATAGGGAAACTGAAAAGAGGGATAAAATGTTAGTAAATAATAGAAAAATGCTGTTAGATGCCAAAGAAAATCATTATGCAATTCCTCATTTTAATATCAATAATCTAGAATGGACCAAATATATTTTAGAAGAAATGGAAAGTCTTAAAAAACCACTGATTTTAGGAGTTAGTGAAGGTGCAATTCAATATATGGGTGGATATAAAGTAGTGAGTCACCTAGTAAAGGGCCTGATGGAAGACTTAAATATTACAATTCCTGTTTGTTTACATTTAGATCATGGTACAAGCTTTGAGTCGTGTAAAGAAGCAATTGAATCAGGATTTACCTCAGTCATGATTGATGCATCCCAAAAAAACTTAGAAGAAAATATTGAAATTACAAAGCAAGTCGTAGAGTATGCGCATTTAAAAGGTGTGACCGTAGAAGCAGAGGTTGGACATATCGGAGGAAGCAAAGATCATCTTATATCTACTAATACAAATGCACAATTAGAAGAATGCATTCATTTTGTGAGGAAAACAGGGATAGATTCTCTAGCACCAGCCCTTGGAAGTGTTCATGGCTTATATCATGGAAAGCCAAATCTAGACTTTAAAACAATGAAAGAAATATCGGGAATGTTAGATATCCCTCTCGTATTACATGGAGGGACAGGCATTCCAAATGACCAAATCAGAGAAGCAATCACTTGTGGGATTAACAAAATTAACATAAATACAGAACTTCAAATCGCCTGGTACCATGAAGTGAAGAAATTTATAGAGAAAAATGATAGTTATGATCCTAGAAAAATAATTGGTAGTGGAGAAGATGCTATCAAAGAAAAGGTAAGAGAAAAAACAGAAATGTTTATGAACCGATAGAAAAAAGAAAAATACAATATAATAGAAGAACATACTGGAGGTATTTATGAAAGTATTAGAAATAAATGGAGGAAGAACACTAGAGGGAACAATTCGAATTAGTGGTTCTAAAAATTCATCCGTTGCGTTAATACCCGCAGCCATTTTAGCAGATAGTGAAGTTACCATCTGTAATGTACCAGAAATTACGGATACGGATGCTCTAACTGAGATTTTAGATTATTTAGGCGCAACAGTAAAAAGAGCAAGCGAAAGTATTGTGATTGATCCAACAACCATTGTAAATAAAGAAATACCAGAAGAAATGTCAAGTAAATTACGTGCATCTTACTATTTTATGCCCGTTCTTTTAGCAAAATTTGGTCACGTAGAAATGTATTTTCCAGGAGGATGCTCCATTGGCGCAAGACCGATTGATCAGACTCTCAAAGGATTTAAGGCTTTGGGTGCCACGATAGAGGAACAGGAAAATCGCTATATTATTCATGCAAATCGTCTAATAGGAGCACATGTGTATTTAGATATGCCCAGTGTTGGTGCTACGATTAATACAATGCTAGTTGCTGTAAAAGCACAGGGAAACACCATTATTGAAAATGCCGCCAAAGAACCAGAAATTGTAAACGTTGCAACATTTTTAAACAATATGGGAGCCAGAATCACTGGAGCAGGAACTAGTGAAATTAGAATTACAGGAGTAGAAAAATTAGAAGGATGTTATACAGAGGTAATTCCTGATCGAATTGAAACAGGAACTTATATCATTGCAGGATCCCTCGCAGGAAATCATTTAAAAATTGATAATATTATTCCAGAACATGTAGAAATGCTCATTTTAAAAATGCAAGAAATGGGAGTAGATATTGAGGTAGGTGCAGATTATGTCATTGTATCTAAAACCACTTCTCTACGTCCTGTAAAAATTAAAACACAAGGATATCCTGGATTCGCAACGGATTTACAACAACCTGTAACTGTATTACTCACTCAGTGCGAAGGAGAATCCATCTTAGAAGAAACCGTGTACGAAAACCGTTTTAAAAATGTTCGATATTTAAATCAAATGGGTGCCAATATTGATGTTTTTGAAAAGAAAATTAAAATTCATGGATTGACTGAGTTAACAGGAAATCAAGTAGAAGCAACAGATTTACGAGCAGGTGCTTGTCTTGTATTAGCAGGACTGATTGCAACGGGAACGACTACCATTTCAAACATCGGCCCAGTACTAAGAGGATATGAGCATTTAGTTGAAAAGCTAACAGAAGTAGGTGCAAGTATTTCTTTAAAAGAAGTCTAAAAAAAAAGAATCAGGAATAAAATAAGAATAGAGAAATCTATTCTTTTTTGGAGGTGTCGATTGAAAAAATATTATAAACTCTTCTTTATGATTGCCATCTTAGTATTTGTATTTAGTATCTATCGTTTGTTTCCTAAACAAAAATTAAATTATATTGCATTAGGAGATTCAGTTGCAGAAGGAAGAAACCCTTATGGTGAAACGGGATACAGTTATGCAGATTTTTTCTATGAAAAGTTAAAAGAAGAGGGAAAAATTAAAAACTATAAAAAAGAATATAGTCATAGCGGTTATACAACAACAGATGTAGTCAATGACCTAATTCGAAATGGGGATATAAAAAGAGATTTACGAGAATCAGATTTAGTAACAATATCCATTGGTGCCAATGACTTTTTACATTCCCTCGATTTAAAAAATGTGAATTTGGATAATTTGGATTTATATGAAAAAAATATAAGAACCCTCTTTCCTAATATTGATCATTGTATCAAAGAAATAAGAAAATATGCGAAGAATAAAATATATATTATAGGATATTATAACCCACTTCCATTTTTATACAATTTAGGAAGCGAAAAAGTAGATGCACTATTTAATTTTATTGACGAGTCTTATCAAGAGATTGCTGACAAATATGATTGTATTTATATTTCCAATTATGAACTATTTAAAAATCATCCCGAATATTTGCCAAATCCGATGGATATTCATCCTAATTTAAAGGGATACAAAGCTATGGCAGATACACTTTATCAAGAATATCAAAGTCAAAAGGCGAAAAAGTATTGAAAAAGTATAAAAAGTTTGCTACAATAATCTCGCATTTAATTACTATGTCCCAAAGAGGTCATGGCGAAGAAAAGGCTCTATTATCACCTAGTATCTAGGAGGAAAGGAGATTTTTATATGAAAAAGGGAATTCATCCAGAAGTGAAAGAAGCAACAATTACTTGTGCTTGTGGAGAAACTTTCAAAGCGATGTCTACGAAAGATGAAATCAATGTTGAAGTTTGTTCAAAATGCCATCCATTCTATACTGGAAAACAAACAAGAGCATCTAAGACTGGTCGTGTAGAAAGATTCAATCAAAAATTTGGATTCAATCAAGAAGATAAGGCTGCATAAGTCTTATTTTTATTTTTGCTTGCTATTTACAAAATCAAATCTTATGCTATAATAGCAACTATCAATGAAATAGGTCATTGGGTAAAACAAAGAAAAACGGTGAAAATTATGAATACAATAAATAATGATATGATACAAGAAATCAATGAAAATCTAAAATTAATGTTAGCGTTTGCCGAAAAAGCAGGAATTTCTTATACAGAAATACCAAATTATTCTCTAGCAAAAGATGAAATGGTTTTACATACAGAAAAGACAGGGGTGAAAGAGGAACTTGATTTGTTAGAAGAGAATGTAATTATTCAATTACATAAAGAGATAGATAAGCTAAAAGTACAAAAGGATACGAGATATCAATTTGGTTATACAATTTCTGAATCAAACCCAGACTGCGAAGATTACTACACGACAAGTTATCAAGAAATTACTGAATTTTTAGTAAGGGATGGAACTCTTACAAAAACTACTGCATCTATAAGTCAAACAATTCACGAACATTCTCTTTTTGATTCAGATGAATTTATTATTGATTTAAACTGTATTACTGATTTTCTGAGTCAGGCAAGGTTAGAATCTCTTCCTAAAAATCATAGTGAAATCAAAATGGAAATAGAAAACTATTCTATACCAGAAGGATATCATATAACGGATGGTGTAGGGGTAATTGTGGACTCTAACAAGGTGATACAAAAAACGAGATTGTCTCAAAAGGAAAATTAAAAAATAGGAATCAGGTAATAGAAAATCTGATTCCTATTTTTTAGATTCTTTAAAATTTTAGTTATGTTAAAGAAAATGACTGATAAATAAAAAAGTGATATAATAAGTATGCCAAATAAAAATTATAGAAAGGAAGTATCCTTAATCAGTTAGTCTATCTATAATTTTTATTTGGCGATAAATATAATCATTTGAACTAACTGATTAAGGATATTTATTTCATTAGTATAAAAATAGAAGAATTAATCAAGGACTTAGGCCCAATCACTATCATAGAATTTAAAAACCATTTATTGGAAAATTTAACAGAACTAATTAACAACAAAAACTCTAATTCAAAAATATATTTGTTCTGGATGTAAGCACACAACCTCAGAAACAACTTGAACAATAACTTACTATAGTAAATTATCATTTGATGTTTGGAAAAATATGATAGATAATCTTCTAGATGGATTTAGTATTCGAAGAATTACTGAAGAAAATAATATTTCAGTACCTACCTCATTTCAACTAAGACATAAGGTATTATTTGTTCTAGATAATTATATAAAAAACATCCAATTAGGAAATAGTGCACAATCAGATGAGAAATATTTTAAAATTAATTTAAAAGGAATAAAGCAAAAAAATATGCCAAGATATTCAAAAAGAAGAACATTCAAATAAAATTCTACAAGAGGGATAAGTCATCATCAGGTATGTGTAATTTCGGCTATAGATGAAAATGATAATTCATTTTTTAAGATTGATGAACTTGGTAGAGGTATGATACAAATGTTAGAAGATAGTATATCTCCATATTTCGGTAATATTTAAAAAATTACTGTGGATAACACGACTGCTTATCAAGAATTTTATAAAAAGCATGATATAAAATTCATTGCAATCCCATCCTATTTTCATAGTGATGCTATATATAATATATCTGAAATTGTGTACATTCTCAATTAGAAACTTGGCTATCAAAATTTCGTGGGATATCAACTAGACATTTACAACAATACTTGAATTGGCTTGCATACATATTTATGATGAAAAAAAGATTTGAATTGAAAAGGTTAAAAATCGAATCCCATAAAAATATTATTATTGATAATAATTATATTAAATCAAATAGCATATTTCAAATTCCTATGCCCATTGATTTAAATATTGCTTATGCTGAATATCATCGATAGAATTTATCAGTCATTTTCTTTAACACAACTAAAATTTTATAAAATATTCAAAATATGTTATACTAACTAAAGTAGAAGAGGTGTGAAATGAAAATAGGAATTGCGAGTGATCACGGTGGATATCAGTTAAAAACAAAAATTGTGAATTATTTAAAAAAGAAGGGACATGAAGTCGTTGATGTTGGAACATATTCCACAGAATCTGTGGATTATCCAGACTTTGCGTTTAAGTTATCAGAAAAAGTTGTGGATAAAGAAGTTGACTTAGGTCTTGCCATTTGTAGTAGTGGAATTGGAATTTCCATTACCTGTAATAAAGTAAAAGGAATTCGTTGTGCGAAAGCAGATAGTGTGAGGGATGCTAAATATTCAAGACTGGATAACGATGCTAATATACTAGCATTGAGTGGTAGAATGCCAAAATATAAAGCCTTAGATATTTTAGATACTTTTATTTCTACAGAACATAAAGAAGTAGAACGACATGACCGAAGAATAAAAAAAATTACAGATTATGAAGAGGAGCATTATAAATGAGTGGAAAATTTTTCTTATATATATTAGTTGGAATTATTGTTATTTGGTCACTAGATAGTATTCAAATTAATAAAATTTTTAAAAAAAATCATGTACTACAAGCACGAATCTTTTATTTTCTTCTAGCGATTGCCTTGATAGAATTAGTAACATCCTTTTTCTATGAGTTATATATAGCAGCAAAATTTCTTTAAAAGAATGTATAATTCCTGATGAACTGACTCAAACTCTTAATGAGGTGAGAAAAGTGAAAAGGAAATTATATTTAAAACCATTTGTAATACCAGTAGTATATACTCTTTTAGTAATCGGATTACTAGCGAGCATGTTTATTTCCCTAAAAACATCGGGAATACAAGAAGATGCTACGTATGTATCAGGAACTATTTTGGATGAAAATGTTCCAGTAGTAAGTACAAGTAAACAAGAAGTAGTGGTAGGAAAGCCATATAATCAAGATTCTATTACGATTGGGCGGGACTATTATGATTATAATGGATCAGAAGAAGAACAAAAAAAATCCATTGTCTATCATGAAGGAAATTATTTTCAGAATACAGGAGTTGATTATATTTGGGGGGAAGTCTTTGATGTAATCAGTATTCTGGATGGAGAAGTAATAGACGTAAAAGAAGAGGAACTTCTTGGAAAAAGTGTAACAGTAAAACATAATAATAATACAATAAGTGTCTATCAAAGTTTAAGTGAAGTATCCGTAAACAAAGGAGACAAAGTAACTCAAGGACAATTATTAGGAAAAAGCGGAACTTGTGCTTTAGGAACAGATCTTGGAAATCACTTACATTTTGAATTAACAATTGGTGGAGAGCTTGTAGATCCTGAAAATTATTATGGTAAAAAAGAATCAGAATTAAAATTAGAACAAAATTAGAACTATTCATAAACTTGTCTAGTAAAAATATAATTTACTAGAAAGAAGGTTATGAATGAAAAAGGAATTAATAGATCGTGTAAACGCTTGCGCTGATTATATGATAGAAACACAATGCACCATTAGAGAAGCAGCTAAAGAATTTCATGTAAGCAAAAGTACAGTACATAAAGATCTTCAAAAACGTTTAGCAGAAATTAATCCCATCAAATATAAAAAAATAAACGAAATATTTAAATCGCATATCGAAGTTCGCCATATTCGTGGCGGACAATCTACCAAAGAAAAGTATCTAAATAAAAAAGAAACATAAAAGAAATGGATGTGAAAATCTTGAGGGACATTGGAATAGATTTAGGAACAACGAATGTATTGATTTATGTAAAAGGAAAAGGTGTTGTATTAAACGAGCCAAGTGTTGTAAGTATTGATAGTAATACGAAAAAGGTATTGGCAGTAGGAAAAGAAGCAAAAGAAATGTTAGGAAGAACCCCTGGAAAAGTAAAAGCAGTTCGACCAATGAAAGATGGAGTAATTGCTGACTTTGAAATGACGGAAGAAATGTTAAACTCATTTATTAAAAAAGCCTTAGGCAGAAAAAGTTTATCTCATCCTAGAATCTTAATCTGTTGTCCTTCTAATATTACAGGTGTTGAGAAAAATGCTATTCGGGAAATTGCAGAAAGGACAGGAGCAAAACGAGTCATTTTAGAAGAAGAACCAAAAGTAGCAGCAGTGGGTGCTGGAGTGGATATTGCAAAACCTTCTGGAAGTATGGTAATTGATATTGGTGGAGGTACTACTGACATTGCCGTTTTATCCCTAGGAGGAATTGTCACAAGTGACTCGATTAAGGTAGCAGGAAACACGTTTGATGAAGATATTATCAACTTTATTAAGGAAAAATATAAAGTAGTGATTGGAGAATCTACTGCAGAAGAAATAAAGACGGCAATTGGTTCCGTAATCAAAGAAAAGGAAAAGAAAGAACTAGAAGTTACAGGTAGAGGGATTACTTCAGGATTACCCGAAACTGTAGTAATTAGTTCAAACGATGTGGAAGAAGCATTAAGAGAAGATGTTAAGAAAATTATATTAGTAGCAAAATCCGTGTTAGAAAAAACTCCTCCTGAGTTATCAGCAGATATAGCCGATAAAGGAATTGTTCTAACAGGAGGAGGATCCTTGATTCGTGGATTAGTAAGTAAGTTTAAAGAAGAACTAAAAGTTCCAGTATTTATTTCTGACAACCCATTAACAAATGTAGTAGAGGGAACAGGAATCCTTCTAGATCATTTATATCTAATTGAAGACTAAAAGGTAACAGTAAGTTATCTTTTTTTGATGCCCATCAAAAGCATGATATAATGAAAAAAAATTTATACTATAGAATAATAAAGAATAAGTAGGGGAAAGAAGTAAAGATGGATAAATATATAGAAATG
>CAJTXV010000008.1 GCA_910584255.1 uncultured Bacilli bacterium | reverse complement strand
CTTTAAATTATCTTACTCCTATTCAATTTAAACAGTTATATTACAATAAAACAGATTAATTCAAAATATACCCCCTCTATTTTTCAATTAATTGTCTACTTTTTCTTGACTAATGCACTTGTCCATTTTTTGGAAACTATTTTCTATTTATTTCATACAGTATATTAGGTGATTATCATGTATTATACTTATCATGATATTTCCTTATACTATGAAAAACATGGTAATCAAGGGAATAACATACTAATTCTTCCTGGATGGGGAGATACAAGACCAACTTTTCAAAATTTAATTTCTTCCTTATCTATCTCTTCTACTGTATATATCATAGACTATCCTGGATTTGGAAACACAAAATTTCCTAATCATTCCATGACTATTTATGATTATGCAGATATGATTCACTCTTTTCTTGTCGATTTGAATTTGGAAGATGCTTTATTGATTGGTCATTCTTTTGGGGGAAGGATTATAACACTTTTAGATGGTTATTATCACTACCCGCATAATCATTTTATCTTCATAGATTGTGCAGGTATCCGTCCAAAGAAGACATTTCAAGGATGGCTTAGAGGAAAATGGTACCAATTTTTAAAAAAGATTCGCTATCTTCTTCCTTCTAAGGCAAAAGAAAAGTATTCTTCTTGGTTATTTCAAAAGTTTGCATCTCCTGATTATCAAGCACTTCCAAAAAATATGAGAGTAACATTTCAAAATATTGTCAATACTGATCTTTTCTACTATTTAAGAAAAATGAAATCTAGGGTTTTACTCATTTGGGGAGAAAAGGATGAATCTACACCTTTAAGTGACGCAGAAAAAATGAAAAAAGAAATTCCAAATTCAGAATTAATTGTTTTAAGAAATTTAGGACACTTCCCCTACTTAGAACGACCCAATTGGATTTATCAAATTATTATGGCGCATCTAGAAGAAATTCATTTTTTTAATTCATAAGAAAAAACGGATTTCTCCGTTTAAAATACAATATGTTTCTTTACGTAGTCAATTGCTTCTTCTACTGTTAACGTCACTTGTTCCATCGTATCACGGTCTCGGACTGTAACGGTTCCTTCATTTAAAGTATGATCATCAATTGTGATACAGTAAGGCGTACCTACGATATCTTGCCTACGATAACGTTTTCCAATATTTCCAGACTCATCATATATAACCATCACTTCTTTAGAAAATTTTTCATATATTTCCGTTGCTTTCTCGCTATGATATTTTTTTAATAATGGTAAAACTGCTACTTTATAGGGAGCAATAAATGGATGGAAGTGCATTACTTCTCTCGTCGTTCCATCTTCTAACATTTCTTCCTCATAAGCATTATCTAAAAGTGCTAAAACTGCTCGGTCACACCCAACTGTTGACTCGATAATATAAGGAATATATTTTTCATTCGTCTCAGAATCTAAGTATTCTTGGGACGTTTTTGAGTATTCTTGATGACGTTTCAAGTCATAGTCAGTGCGATTATGAGTTCCGTTGATTTCTCCCCAACCAAAGCAAAAATTATACTCAATATCACATGCTTCTTTCGCATAATGTGCTAGTTTTTCATGGTCGTGAAATCTTAATTTTTCTTCTGGTAGACCCAAATCCATAAAATACCTTCTTGCATATTCTTTAAAATATTGATAAAATTCACTATCTGTTCCCTTTTTACAAAATGTCTGATATTCCATCTGTTCGAATTCTATGGTTCGGAAGGTAAAGTTTCCTGGTGTGATTTCATTTCGGAAAGCCTTTCCAATTTGACCAATACTAAATGGCAATTTTGTTCTCATAGAACGGGCAACATTTAAAAAGTTTACATATTCTCCTTGCGCATTTTCAGGGCGTAAATAAATTTTATTTTTACTATCTTCTGTTACACCACGATATGTTTCAAACATTAAATTAAATTGACGAATGTCCGTATAGTCACTTTTACCGCATTTTGGACAAGGTACTTTATGTTCTTTAATATAGGCAATCATCTCTTCTTGCGTCATTCCATCTGCATGAGCATTTTGATTAAAATCATCAATTAAGTTATCTGCACGATGTCTCATTTTACATGATTTACAATCAATTAGCGGATCTGAAAAGCCTGCTACATGTCCGCTTGCTTCCCACACTCTTGGATGCATTAAAATCGCAGCATCTACTTCATAGGCATTTGGTCTTTCTTGAATAAATCTTTTTCTCCATGTATCCTTTACATTATTTTTTAGACGTGAACCTAAAGGACCATAATCCCAAGTATTGGCAAGTCCTCCATAAATCTCACTTCCTTGAAAAATAAATCCATATTGTTTACATAGATTGACTAATTTTTCCATCGTTAGTTTACTTTCTTCCATAATTCCTCCTAAAAATTAAAAAACTTCTAGAACAACTATAGGGACGAAAATATTTTCCGCGGTTCCACCCTACTTATTCTAGAAGAATCTCTTTTTTTGTATTGCTCCGACTGTTCCAAGGTCATCTTCGCATTTCTAATACTCATTTTACTGGTTCTTATTGTATCTGTCAATATTAAAAATTAAAATAGATAAAATATGACAGGATAAAGACAATGGTTAAACCAATATACACAAACAAGATAAAAGCCATATAAATAGACAAATAGCAAACATTTGCAATTGCTTTTAGAGGTTTTAGTTCTAATAGTCTCGTATAATAATCTTTTCTTAATAGGAAGATTGTGAGAATGAGTGCTACCAAACTAATTACTAGTGATAACTTGAATCCAGGTGGTGTATATGTTAATGTAATTTCATTTTCTCCCTCTTCTAATGGAATTCCAAGAAAATTATCAAATACTTTTTCTACCTGAATTTTTTTGCGATTGATTTTTCCTTGATATCCTTCACTATAAGGAACAGGAATAAATAATATCTTCTTTTCTTTGGCATCTACTTGTATGGTAATTTTATTTTTCTTGTATTCCATTTTTAATGGTACTTGATTATTTTTTATAAAGGACTCATATTTTTCTAAATCCATCGTCGCTAAAGTAATATTATCTACTTCTACATCCCATATCAGTTCAATTTTAACGTTGACATCTTCATTTTCAAAAGTACCTAAGTTAATTACACCATTATCGTCTTCCTTAATTGCATGATCTAAGAATAATCGGTCATTGACATAAATATTAAAATGATGATAAATATCTAAATTAATATTATTGTCTAAGTCTTTTAATATTTCTAAGTATAAAGTCTGTTTGTTTCTTACAGATATTGTCTGTTCTATGTAATTATATGCATCGGCATCTATTATTTGATAAGAAGTTTTTTCATCTACCTGACTTTTTTTAATATTATTTAATTTCCACTGATCAGAAGTCGTAAAAAGAGATTCTTTCGTATTTTCAATTTGCTGATACATTTGGTTTTGAATTTCAAAAGAATTTTTGGAATTTGTGGTATCAATATCTTTTTGAATTAAATATCCATATGAAGGTTTCATTTTATGTTCATAGAGATTTACATCTTTATATTTTCCAATCCATTGATAATATGGATTCTCTACCGTATCTAAGGACATTATATAATGGTTTGCTAAAATGGCATCACTAAATAAGGTGCCTCCTTTAGAGAATGTTTTTACCCAAGAAGATGAATAGCCAAGTCTCTTTAAGTTCTGCATATTATTACGATCTGTTAAAGAAGTAAAGTGATCTAATGTATGATATTTCATAATCATTCCACTATTCATAATGAAATGATCGGATAAATTTTTAACTCTATAATAGTCACCCTTTGAATATGTTTTCGAAATTTCTAATAGGCTTTCATATTGTCCCATTAACTCTCTTTGTGTGAAATCAATTCCAAAGTATAAAAAGCTATTCGAAGTAATATGTGTTAATAAAATTAGTGTTATTAATGCTGTTCTTGTCTTGTTCCAAGAAGTTGTAAAGCGGTAAATGATGTAACAACAAAGAATAGATAATATGGTTGTAAAAATTAAAAATATTAATAATTTATGGTCTCCTGAAATACTTAATCGATCTAACTTATTTTGAAAATTTGTATAATTATTCTTTGTTAGATAAATAATTATAAGACTAGAAATTAGGGAAACTCCACCTGCTATGATAGGAAGATTGTAATTTTTCTTTTTCTTCTTTTTTTCATTATCAGTTACCAAAGTATAGCCATAGCAAGCACCAAGTATTAATAAGAATATAGCAATAAATCCAAAACGATATGGAAAGAAGGCATAAGAACCGAAATGCCAAATTTTATTAATCGGTTCAATAATTACTGGAATTCCAACAATTAAGAAGTTTGTTAAAAACCATAGGGAAAACTTGGAATCTTTTTTATAATTTTTAATTAGGAAAATAATTCCTAAATAAACGATTCCACCAAACATAAAGAAAGATAATTTATCCGTTAATGGTCCCGTTTTTGAGTTTAGCATCTCAATTAGTCTCGAATTTAGACGAGATGAAACAGAAATTTGCATGTAAGAAGGAATCAAAACAACTGCTGAAATCAACACACTTAAAATGGTAGAAAGCCCAAGTGCTAAAATTCCTTTTCTTCTTTCTTCTTTTTCCTTATAAATTAAAAGATAAATGTAGGAAGAAAGGAAAATGAACATAATTACCATAATCGATACATAAAAATTACAAACTAAAGATGCAGTCAGTATTACAATATACCAAATTGGCTTTTCTAAATCTAGTAATTTCTTTAACCCAATCATTAATAGTGGGAACAAATACATAACATCAAACCATGGTGTAATCTGATACATAGATAAACTGTATCCCGAAAAAGCATAACAGAGTGCTAAAAAAATACTTAAACCGCTTGGTAACTTTTTAAAATAAGTCCTAATAAAATAAAGACAAGTCAAACTTGAAAGTAAAATCTTTAAGGCAACTACAATAGAAACTGCTAAATAAATATCTTCTCTTGGAAACAGTAATAAGATAAACGAAATGGGACTTAATATGTAATAACATAAAATCCCAAAAAAATTAATTCCACCACTCGTAGTAAAGTTAACAAATAAAGAACTTGTCCCTTTAAAACTATCATAGAAGTGATAGTAAAAAGCAGTAATTTGATCATGCATATCTCCCCAAATTAATGAGTTTTCACCAAATGGAAAAATGCCTTTACTTATAAAAATAAAGGAAAAAATTGCCAATACTAAGAGTGTATTGATAATATATGGTCTTTTCTTATTCTTTTTCATTTTTGTACCTCTATCCTATTTTACTAATACTCTCTAAAAATTTTTTACTCCTCAAATAGAGTCCAGAATATCGTTCATAATAATCATCAATAAATTCATTTAATTCATTTAATGAATCCTCTTTAATTTCTAACTTTGTAATTTTAGAAATATCTAAGTAGTAAAACATGCGAATTAGTTGAACCATTTTATTACTATAGATTTTTTCATTATGGTAACAATTCTTACATAAGTATCCTCCAGAAGATGCAGATACTGTGACAATTTCCGTTTGATTCCCACAAATACTACAACAATCTAATACAGGACGGATTCCTAAGAAGTCTAGGTATTTCAGTTCTAAAATATTGGTTAGTGCATGTGTATTGTATCCATCATTCATCTTTTCTAGTGTTGCGATTAATAATGAATAGATCTCATTATTTTCTGTATGTTTTAATACCTGTTCTGTCAAATCTAGTAAAAAACTGGCATAACTAATTTTTTCAATATCACTTTGTAGAGATAAGAATGTATTCTTAATATCTACACTCACTAATACGGAAATTCCTTGTTCTTTATAATAAAGATGGAAGTCCCCATAAGTAAAAATAGTGCTTACACTACGAAGTTTGCTTTTAATATTTCGGCATCCCTTCGACATTATACTAATCATTCCATAGTCTTTTGTCAATACTTTTAGTATTTTACTAGATTCACTATAATTGGTTTCTCCTAGGATAATTCCCTCCGTTTTTACTAGATTCATTTTTTCACTTCTTTTCTTTTATTTGCTTTGATAAATTGTAGTAATTAATATTACCAGTTTCTTTAAATAAATTCCATAAAATATTTTTCATTTTTCTTCACCCATTTAAATCATGGTGTGTTTTTTCGAAATTTATTCACTTGTTTTTGATTTTTTTTATTTTTTTACTCTGTTTCTGTTAAATCATCTAATCCTAATTCTTTTAAATATCTTTCTCTATCCCTCCAATTATCAATAGTTTTAACAAAATTTTCTAAATAAACCTTTTTACCAAAATATTCTTCTAGTTCTAACCTAGCAGACATTCCAATTTGTTTTAACATACTTCCATGATGACCAATAATAATCTTTTTTAGGCTATCTCTATCGACAATAATCACGGCATTGATAATTACTTTATCTTTTTGATACTCAATTTTTTCTACAACACAAGTAACTGCGTGAGGAACTTCTTCTTTTGTAAGCCGTAACACTTTTTCACGGATAATTTCACTTACATAAAAAGGAGTAGATATATTGGTAAATGTTTCATCTTCAAATATTTTCCCTTCATTTGGTAAATAGTTTTTAATTGTCTTTAAAAGGGATGCTATATTATCATTTTTTAAGGCTGAAATAGGATAAATATCGGCAAAGTCATAGAGGTCTTTATATTCATTTATTTTTTCTAATAATCTATCTTTTTTGATTGCATCTACTTTATTTAAAACTAGAATAATAGGTATGTTTTCTTCTTTTATTTTATCAAGAATAAACTGATCTCCCTTACCAAATCCTGTACTAACATCGATTAAAAATAAAATAAGATCTACATTATCTGTACTAGCATAAGTCTTTCTATTTAAAATATTCCCAAGCTTATTCATAGGCTTATGAATTCCTGGAGTATCTACAAAGATGATCTGACTATCTTCATCTTGATACACACCCTGAATAATATTTCTAGTAGTTCCAGCCTTATCCGAAGTAATAGCAAGATGCGTTTCTAAGAAATTATTTAATAGAGTACTTTTTCCTACGTTTGGGCGACCTACAATACTTACAAACCCACTTTTCATTTCAAATCACCCTCTTGGAATGGATACGTACATAATTCTTCTAAAGAAAATTTTTTTATATTCCCGTCATCTGTATAACTGATAATTTCTATATTTTGAGGGGTATATTCTAGTAGAGCTTGTCTACATATAAAACATGGTGTAATGTTGTTTTTACTTTTACTATAAATATGAATTCGAACAAAATCATCTTTTTGGTATCCCTTCGCAAGTGCTTGAAAAAGTGCATTCCTTTCTGCACATATACCAGCAGCAGGAGAAGAGGTTTCAATGTTTACTCCTTGAAACTCTGTCCCATCCTTGCATTCTAAAATACAACTGACAGGAAATGAATAATATTTACTCTTAGAATAACTACATAATTTTTTTAATTTTTCAAGCATAATTTCCCCCTAGAATAATTCTATTATTTTTGGAATAAAAATAATTCCAAGAACAGCAATAAACATGATAATAAATAGAAATATAGCACCAGAAACTGTATCTTTCGCAATTTTTGCGAGGCTATTTTCCTTTGTTGTTACTAAATCCGTTAAAGCCTCAATCGATGTATTTAGCATCTCTGTTGCCATTAAAACTCCTACACTAATCACAATCGCAAGTAATTCTGGAATGGTGATAGGAAACAGAAAGCAAAGCCCAAAGATGATTAGAATAAAAATCATAATCAGTACAAGATTAAATTCTTTTTCCATTGCGTAAATAATTCCATCGATTGCATGACGATATTCTTTTCTATAGTTTTTGAATTTACTACCAGTATCTTTTCTTCTTTTCTTTTTCATAATTATCCTCGCTTAATTCCAAATTCATCTAAGATTTCTTCTTGTCTTTGAAACATAATTTCTTCCTCTTCCTTCTTCATATGATCATATCCTAATAAATGAAGAAATCCATGGATAGATAAAAAACAAATTTCCCTTAAAAAACTATGCCCATATTCGACTGATTGTTCATGTGCCCTATCTAAACAAATATAAATATCTCCTAGTAACCTAACATTTAAGTCAATGGTCTTATTATCCTCTAAGGCAAAACTAATTACATCCGTGACTCGGTCCACTCCTCGATAAGTTTTGTTCACTTCTTGAATCATTTTTTTTCCTACAAAGATGATATTAAACTCAGCATTTTCAATATTTTCTTTTTTACAGGCAAAAGAAAGTAGATTTTGTAATGTTTTTATTTCTTCTTCTAGATTTTCTTTTGTTTGGTTAAATATCTCATAATGATTTTCCATTAGATAATCACCACCCATACATAGACTACTAAAATGATAATGAGTAGTAAAGACAAGATATTTAAAAACCACTGATTCAAGAAAATTCTAGGTAGGGAATCTCCAATTTTACTAAGTAGACGATAAATACCATATCCAATCAATCCACCAACGATATTTAAAATGATATCATCTATATCAAATACACGTCCAATCGCTAATTGTGTTGTTTCAATGGTAATAGATGCAAAAGCGATTAAGGAAAAAGCATAATACTTATTGTCCATTTTGGTAAAGTAAGAGGCAAAAAAGCCGTATGGCATAAACATTAATAAATTACCAACTACATTTTTAAAGAATAATCTGCTTCCAAAAGAATATCTTGAAATTTCCCTTAAAGGAACTAAATTAAAGTGATTGTCAATCGATGAAACTAGCGGATCTTCAAAAGTAACAATTTGGAATAGACATAAAACATAAATCATAAAGAAAAGCATTAATATTTCACGGTAGAAAACAACTTCTTTTTGATTTTTAAGAATATCTGCAATTCTTAATGATGAAATGACTAAGGTACAAATAATAATCATCGGCCAAGTAAACCCCATAATTCCTTTTACCGTATGATCTAATGGTGTTATCAACTTTAATCACCTAACTTTCCTCGTCCATATTCTCCTCTGGTGTTTTTTGATATGCTGTGATATCTTCTTTTACTGTAAAAAAGACTACTATATCTATTTTACTATTTTCTTCCGTAATTTTCAAACTTTTTTCGTATAATATTTCAATATCATTTCCAAGCATATTTTGTAACTTTTCGCGTGCCAAAGAGGAAGCCTCAAACAAAGCTAGATCTTTTGTATATACTTTTTCACGTCGTACTACTTCTTCTTCCTCATTCCAAGAAATAGAAAGTGGTAAAAGGGAATTTTTGATTTGAAACAAAGGAGTTACCTTTTTTTGCTGATATGAATGTAGTTCAAATAAATTCCACTGATTAGAGAAAAACCTAACAGATAGTGATTTTTTCTTATTTCCTGTTTTTGTTTCTTCCTCATAGTGATATGGTAAGGAGACGTTCACTGTATACCATGTAGATGCATACACTCGTCCATTGGAACGGACTTTCGCCATAACGGTATCTTTGTTTTTAATTTGACCAGAGATTAAAATATCTCCTTTTTTTACATATTGGTCTTTGGCTACTAAAATAGTTCCACTTGACGCTTCAATTTGAAGAATTCTTCCATCCTTTTTCGCAATAATATCTCGTGCTTCTGTCTCTTCTTTCTCCTGTGAATACTTTCTTTCTTCTACTTTTACAATATACTTTGTTCCAATTCTTTCTATCTCCATCCATTCAATTTTATCCCGATAATTTGAGATTATTTTTGCAACAATTTCTTCTTGCTTCTGAAAACTTTTTTGAAAATGAAGAGGTTGTATTCCCTCTTTCTTTAACTCTTCTTTTAAAAAGTCACGGATTTCTTTTTTTACATGCACTACTCGAACATCAAAAATTAAATGGGAAAGAAATAGAATCAGTAAGATACCTAATCCCATTGACATACAAAAAAGATAATATTTTTTTAAATAGTATTCTAGTTTGAAAAGTCCATGGTATCCAATGATTTCAATCTCATAAATCGTTTTTATTTCCTTAATTTTTTTTAGTCCCTCTAAATCTACCCAAAGAATAGCTGAAGAAGAATTCCAATTGATTTTATATAGTTGGATCTTCATCCGATATAAATTCTTAATAAAACGGTGTATATCTTTTCCAGTTACTTTAATTTCATAATAGTTATACATTTTATTCTTGTTTCAACTCAATGGTTTCTATGTTTCCTTCAATTAGGATTTCATTATCTAAAAGTTTTTTAATTTTAAGTTCTTTTCCATAAATGGTAACATTTCCTTTTAGATATCTCAAAGAAACTCTTTCTCTTTCCATATAATTAATTTTAAGATAATTCTTAATATTTACTTTTTCCTTTAGATATAGAATTTGAAATTCTTCATCTAAAATATAATTTCTTAGAAAAGACATAGTATCACCTAATTTAATGTATGAAAAAAAGAGAACTTTTAGTAGTCCCTTTTTTCTATACCATTATTTTTGAAACGAATTGGTTTCTTTGATCGTTTCTCCAATTTGTTTTTCTTCTAATTTCACAATGAACTCTTCTAATTCACTTTCATCCATAGATTCTATATAAGCTTGTGTTAATTCTAGTTGTTTAGCAGTATTTGTTGTTGCCGTAAAACCGTTTGATGCAGTCGTAGTGCCTAATGTAATACTACTTGTTCCTAATATAGGATTTTCATCCATCGAACTTGTCCCAACAATACCAACTCCAGTTACACTTAATCCTGTTGTTGTTAGGGAGCTACTTAGAATAGCAGAAGATGGAGTGATAGAACCAAGCGACATGGTTGCTCCTCCTAAAAAATTTTCTAGAAATAAACTAGTAACATTCATTCTATATTCCTCCAATCTTTTTTTGCTTTTGTACAGCTTCTGCTTCTCTGATTCTTTCTAATTGCCACTTGGCATAGCTGATTAATTGCTGTTTTGCTTCTTCTGTTTGAACTTTTTCAACCACTTCTTCTATGCTTGGTAATTCTATCTGATTTTCTATCACAGTAGAAACTGCTTCTACTACTTTAGAAAGTCGAATATAATTTTCTCTTTGTTTCATCTCTTCTAATTTAGCCAAACGCTTTTTCATTTTTTCATCTTCAAAACGGCAAAGGTTATAGTTTTGTAAGTTGATGCACTGAAAATCTTTAATAACTCCTATCAGTGAAATGGTCACTAGCATAGAATAAATTACAGGAAAAGTACTACTTAAAATAGAAAAACTAGCCCCTAAAAGAATCAAAAATATGCTATTTTTTATGAAACCAATCTGATGAATTTTTTTATTGGTTTTTAAATACTGTATAAATTTCGTAGGGCAATTTGGATTATAATGATAATTTCTATTTTGTCTATAAACCATTTCTTTACGAAAAGCAAGCTTTGTCATTTGATGCTCATATAATGATTTTTTCTTCTTTTTCTTGGTTCTTAAGTAATTATTATCACATCTTTTTTCATACCAATTTTCTATATTAGGGAAAAATTTTTCAATCATTTTATATCTAATATCTTCTACAAACAGAACCACTTTTTGAAATTTTTCTGCTCCAAGCATTTTATAAATTTTCCTCTTTTGCTGATTTGATAATTTTAACTTGCTTTTCCACCCTGTATTTTTAGATGATTCACTCCTGTTTTGCATTTTCTTTCATCCCATTTTTCTTTTTAGTATAACATTATTTATGCCAAAGGAAAAGATTCATTTGCCTGAATTCTTCAACCTATATGTATGTTTTTTCTATAGGTTATTTAGCTTTTCTTTAATCGTGCTAGAAACTTCTTTCATATCTGCCTTTCCTTTTAAGAGTGGAGTCACAGTACTCATAATTTTTCCCATATCTTTCATAGACGTAGGATTCACTTTTAGGAAAGCATCTTCTATAATTTTTATTACCTCTTCTTTGGACAATTGCTCTGGTAAGTATTCATTTAGTACATCGATTTCAAAATTTGTTTTATCAATTAAGTCTTGACGGTCACCTTTTTCAAATTCTTTAATAGATTCTTTTCTCGTTTTAATTGCTTTACTTACAACTTCAATTAGTAATTCTTCATCCATTTCTCTTTTTTGATCAATCTGAGCGAGTTTCATTGCAGATTTTATTTCACGAATTACTGTTAATCTTTCTTTTTCATTATTTTTTAAAGAATCAATCATATCTTTCTCTAATTTTTCTATCATTATATCCTCCTTAGATTAGAAAAAGACTAACCAACCTAGTCTTTATTATTTCTTGCCTTATTTCTTCTTCGAGTATTTTTAATACCCTCTTTTTTTGCATTTCTTCTTCTTACTCCAGGTTTGTCATAACCTTCACGTTTTTTGCATTCAGAAGGGACTCCATCTCTAGCAACTTTTTGTTTAAATTTCTTTAATGCAAAATCAAGATTTCCATTTTTCACTGCCACCTGTGTCATATTTTCCCCTCCTTCCACGTTTTCTATGATTGATTATAGCGCATTCTTCCTTATTTTTCAACATTTTTTTCAATTTTTATTAGATTCTTACAAATTAAAATCAAAAATAAATAGAAAAAAGAATTTTTAAGTCCTATTTTCTATACAATTTGCAGGCCATAATTTGGTTAATATCTCATTTTCTTTTTTGCTTCTTCTCGATTGACATTTTCAAAGAGGCTAGTAACATAATCTGAGTGATTATTTAAATACTGAGATATAACATCATAAACTCTTAAAAAAGAAAGAAAAAAAATCAATTGATAGGCTTCATGATACCTGGTATTGATTTCTTTTTCTTATTTGTTTACTAGAAAAAATAGCATTCTTAAAAATGTTCCACTATATCTTCCTAACTGAAATATACATAGTAATACATAATTAAATAGATAACATGAAAACATGAATATCATGATTTTTCCTAGAATAGAAAGTCCTAAAAAACAGTACTTTTTTATGGAATTGGACATACTTTATCAGATGCAATTCTTCGAATAGAAGAACCAAAACTTCTTCCTAGTGATGCAATTGTTTTTAAGATGGTAGAAAATGAATTAATTAATGGACCAGTAATACTAATTCCTCCTACTATCTGAGTCAACTCTTGATTATCTATTTTTTGCATATTTCCCTCCTATCCACATTTTTCAGGATTTGCGATTCCCTCAAATACACCTACAACAAATGCACCTAAAGCAATCAAGCCTCCAATGACCCAAAAGGAAAGACCTCCACCTCCATGAATTTCTCTTAGATCGTTTTGTGATATTGTTTCGATTATGATTCCTCCTTCCATAATGAAAATATCCTTTCAAATATTGTATTTCTAGAAATCCGAATTCTACTCGATAGAATTTTTGTATCTATTTTTTCTTTGATTTGAAACTTTACTAAGTAATAAGTTTCATTTTGATAGGCAAGTTCTGCTTCCTCATTCAAAGTAAATATATAATGATATTTATTTTTTCCTACGAATAGAATTCCTTGACTTGGGATTTGATTAATTTCACGACGTGAAAGATAAGTCTCATATCTATCTTCTTTCTTGATTAGCGAAACTGTTAGATTTAAATCTACTTTCAAAGAGAGAATAATAGAAAATGCTAAGATGCTTAAGAGAAAAACTAACAAATAGCGAGTAAGAGAAATTTCTTCTTCCTTCATTCCATGATACTCATCCAATGTCTTCATCTATTTTCCCCTCTGCTAGACATATTTTACGTGTAAATAGGTCTTGATTTCTCTCTCGATGAGAAATCATAATCATTGTTTTTTCTGGAAATTTAGAAAAGATATTATTAAGAATTGTCCGTTCTTTCACTGGATCTAGTTCACTAAAACTTTCATCAAAAATATAAACCGAGGCTTTTTTGAATAAAGAACGAGCTAGGATAATTCTTTGTCTTTCTCCTCCACTTAAATTATACCCATTCTCTTCAATCATCCAATGATACCCTTCCATCTTTCCATCTACTAATTCATCCACCATACAGAGTTTCCCAACTTCCAGTGTCTTTTCCAAAACTTCATTTGTTCCACTACAACTTATATTTTCTAGTACAGTTGTTGTAAATAAATATCCTTTTTGAGGAACATATAAAATTTTTTCTCGAATTAAGGAAAGAGGATAATTTTTGATATCGTTTCCATTTAATAGAATCTTTCCTGTTTCTGGTTCTAATAATCGTGAAAATAATCTAGCCAATGTACTTTTTCCACCCCCACTTTCTCCATAAATTAGTATTTTTTCTCCTGGACTAATACTCATAGAAAGTGAATTAAGAATTCTCCTTTTAGCATTATAACTATAAGAGACGTTTTCTAATTGAATACTTTGAACCGATAAGCTTTTCATTTTTCTAATTGGTAGTAAATTTTCTTTTGGAATCATTAACAAATCATCAATACGATTCCATGCATCCCGTGCTTCTTTATATTCTAGACAAAAAGAAAAAATATGTCGAATTGGTTCTAGTAAATAGGTACATAATGAGTGATAAAAAACAAAATTTCCTACACTCATTCTCCCTTTTAATACCTCCAGACTACAAAATACCAAAAGAGAAATCATAAATAACTCCTCTAAAGTATTTTCAAAAATATGTTGCATGTTCCAATTTTTTAGAAACTCTTTTTGACTTTTTCTATAAGAATTATAAAGAACTAAAAATTGGTTTTGAAACTTTTGTTGGTAATTTAGAGATTGAATGGTCTCCATTCCTAATAAACTTTCCGTCAAATAGGAATTGACTTCTTCCGTCTTTCTTCTTGTTTTTTTCATTTTTTCTACGCCAATCGTTTGTAACGCCAAGAAATAAATACTACTAATTGTAAGAAAAAGTAAGAATAAAAGAAGAATTTTTCCTTCGGTAAAGCCAAGAATAGAAATAATGACTAAAAAAAATGGGATTTCTGTAAAAAGAAGAAGAAAAGCATTGGGTAAAATTTGTTCTAGTTTTCCAATATCTAACAGCCTAGTCAGTACCTCCCCTGTCGAGTGATTTCTATAATACAAATATGGAAGTGATGTTAAATGTGTATAGACCTTTCTATATAAAGATTTTGCAAAATGATGATTTAAATTTTGAATCAAAGAAAACTGTAGTACTTGAAAGATGGTTTTGATGATGCTAATTCCTATAAATAAGATGAGATAAAAATATAGGTTATACCTTGAACTAAAATTAATTACATATTCTAATAAATACTTTAGCTGAAAGGAACCTAATAAACTGAGAGTAAAACAACCAAAAGAAAAGAGTAAGAACAAAAATATATATTTTCTCTCAGTTAAGAAGAAATCCAATAGAAGGGATTTTAACTCCCCTTGATCTTCAACCTTTGGTATTTCTTTTCGGGGTGAAAATAATAAAAATATATTCGTTGAGATTTTTTGAAATTCTTCCTTGGTAATCACCTTTAATGAACTAGCAGGATCTGCAATTAAGATTTTTTTAGAATTGACCTTGTAAATTACCACATAGTGTTGATACCTTCCCTCTATCATTACATGAGCAATGCAAGGTAAATCCCTTTTTCCTAATTTTGCTATATCACCTTTCACTCCAGTTGCTGAAAAATTCAACCTCTTAGCGGCATCAATTAAATCATATGCAGTAGTTCCTTCTTTTGTTGTCTTCGTTAGTACCCTTAATTTTTCACGAGGAACATTTCCCTTATAATAACGAATTATCATCAAAAGACAACAGACTCCACAATCTTTGGAATCCTCTTGTTTAATAAAAGGTAGCTTCACTTCATCACTTCCTAACTATCATTATTTCCAAAAATTGCGTACTCGGATAAAAAAAATAAAAAAAGTGGAATTATTCTCCACTTTCTAATGTTTTTAATTCTTTTTCTAAACAGTTTAACTTTTCTTCTACTTTTTCTTCTTCTGCCTGTTCTAGGGAATACCATCCAAGACGGAAAGCTAAATCATAACATTCCCTTGCTGCATCTTTTAAATCTTCTAGCATTGTAAATATGTCTTCATAAAGTTCTCCATTGCTAGCTTCATCTAGAGCAATTGCAGTATTATTTGACATATTCTTTTCTAATTCTAAAATACTGTCTAAATAATTTTTATCATTCATTTCGATACCTTCTTGATAAGGAGTTTTAGGATTCTCCATTTTATTTTGATTCATCGTCATCCTCCTCTTCATCATCATCATCTTCTTCGTCCTCTTCGCTGTCCTCCTCTTCATCGTCTTCGTCATCCTCTTCGCTGTCTTCCTCTTCATCATCCTCATCTTCATCGCTGTCCTCTTCGTCTTCAGAATCCGATTCTTCTTCGTACTCTTTCTCATCTTCACACTGACAATCCTCACACTCGCAGTCTTCTTCAATTTCTTCATTTCTTAAAATTGAAAGAATCCATTCCATGTGTTGATAGTGCATCTCTGATAGTCCTTGAAAGAGTTCTACAATCTCCTCATTTTCTACTTCGTTTACAAAATGTTTTAACTGCTTAAATGCTGTAAAATTCCAATGAAACATATCTGATAAATAAGATAAATCTTTTGTTGATATCATCTTTGGTACTGTTTCCATTTTCATTCCTCCTCACTTCTATTTTGAACACACTTTCTGAATTTCATACAAAAAAGTCTAAAAAAATTAGACTTTTGATTTTTCTTTCTTTAATTTTGCTTTCAATCTTTCTTTTTTTCTTTGATTTTTCACATTTTTTATTTTTAATTTTATCTTAGCAATTCTTTTTTTTTGATTTCTTTTGTCTTTTTCTCGTTTTCTTTTATATTTTTGACTTTCTTTTTCTATTCTTTCTAAAACAGACCAAATTGCTGATGTAATTTGATGTCCCCTACTAGATAGAATTTGAATATGAGGAAAAGCCTTAAATAGACGTCTTATGAAGAAATTATGATTGGATAAGAAGTTCCAAATCTGGCGATCAATTTCGCTTGTAGAGTCTCTACGAATCATGCTAACTTGAATTTTTAGTTTTGTAATAATTACAAAGGAAAAGATATTATCGATTAAATAAATTATAAAAGTAATTACTGCAAGAATGATTAATACCTGATTCGGAAGATTCTCTAAGAAAAGGGAATAACTTGGATGAATTCCATAAATGAAAACAAGCCCTAAAACCCCAAAGAGAACAGAATTGAAAAGACAGACTCTTCCCTCTATATTAAACTTTCTCTTGGAATAGTCCCACCATCTTGCTTTAAATAATTTTTCCATCATATAGCTTGTAACATACTCTAAAACTGTAGTTCCAACCATGGCCATCACAAACAAAGTAAATGGATCTTCTTTATACTTGGTAAGAAAACAGTACATATAAAGTGCACCCCATCCATAAATTGGACAATATGGTCCTAATAGAAATCCCCGATCATATGTCAATTTTTTATCGACGATTGTACAAAAAATACACTCTACAAGCCATCCAAATATGGAGTAACTTAAAAAAATTAAAAAGATATAACAGATTTGATACAACATATTTTTCACCTAGTATTATCATATCATGAATTTCTTTTTTCTTAAAAGCATGTTTTTAAAATTTGGTATTTAATACATGTTATTGATTAGTGTATATTATCATTTACTTTCTATCCATCTTGTGATATAATCATGCCAATTTATCAATAGGAAGTGATTTCAATGACTTTGCATACTATTAGTGAGGTAGAAGAATATATCAAAGATGTTTTAGGTATTCCTTACGTAAATTTAAAAGGTTTTCATTTAGATATCTGTATAGAAATTGTTTCAGTTTTAAAAGAAATATTTTTCAAATACCCACTACTAAAGAACACGATCTGTTGTATTGGTCAAAGGGAAGATGTTAACCAACAAGTCAATTTAATTTTAGCATCCGATATCGAAGATAACTGGGAAATAGAAGACTGGCAAGAGATGAAAAAAGAGTGTAATTTTATGAGTTGTGTTTGTACTAAAGATGATTATCATATTACTTATATTGGTCTTACCTTTTTAGAACGAGCTAAAATGTTAAATTTAGCAGATCAAAATTGTAAACTAATGTGGGAGTGTATACGTTCTATTCACCCAGAACATTGTCATACCTTTCGAAGTGCTATTTGGCATGAAGTAGGACATATATTTGACTATATTTTGAGCATTTCTACGAGAAGTGACTTTTTAGAAGAATTATCTAAAATTCATGTTTCTTGGAAAATCTCTAAATATGCCTCTATCTCTCCTCGAGAAACCTTCGCAGAGGCTTTTGCCGAGTATCATTCTACAGATTCTCCAAATATGGCTGTTTCTTCTTTAGTAGAAATTGCTCTACAAGAATATAAGAAGAGGGAGAGAAAAAAATCTCAAATATTTGAATTATCAAAGAAATATAAATAAAGAAAAGAAAGTAATGCCATAATTTACTCTCTTTTTTATTATTCTGTTACTCCTCTTCTGGGTTTGTATTTGTTTCTTCATATTTTGGCTTAAATACAGTATGTATTTCCATTTCATTTGTAATCAATGTTCCTTCTGGAATACTTTGACCTATCAAATATCCAGTTCCTTCTGTTGTATAAGGTACACCCACTAAATCCATATATGTTTTCACATCTTTTTTACACCATCCTGAAAGATTTGGCACTATATAATTTGTTCCACTCGTTACTAAGAATATTTTATTTCCTTTAGAAAGTGTTACTTTCTCATTTGGTGACTGTGAAATAATCTTATCTCCATCTCCAATTACAATCACATCTAAACCATTCACTTCTAGCGCTGTTTCTACCTTTTCAACGCTTTGATTCACATAATTATCGATTTTATAACGAGTCACTGTGGCCGTTTCTACTGGATCATTATAAATATTGTAGTATTTACTAATATTTTCAACCACTTCTTTAATCACACTTACCAAAGAAGATGGACTATTTGGGTTTGGTCTTTTTACATTCGCATAAATGATAATTTGTGGATCTTCTTTCGGAAACATTCCTGCAAACCCACGAATTACATCATTCGCTCCTTTTAAATACCCAGTTCCATTTTCACTTGCAATCTGTGCCGTCCCAGTTTTCGCAATCAGATGGTACCCATCCATATAATAAGAACTTCCAGTTCCATTTAAAACTACTTGCTCCATTAGTTCCTTCATTTTATCGGTTGTTTGTTTACTAGCAATCCTACCTAATTCCTCTCGTGTATTTTGTTTGATTACGTTTCCTTTCGAGTCTACAATCTTATCTACAATATAAGGCTGTAGCAAGATTCCATCATTCGCAATGGAAGTTAATGCCTTAATATTTTGAATAGAAGTTGTCATAATACCTTGTCCAAATCCTGCATTTAAAACCTCTGTCTCATATCTAAAATCTAACTTTCCAGAAACTTCTTTACTGAGTTCAATTCCCGTTTTAGAACCAAATCCAAGTTTTTTATAATAATCTTTTAGTATATTTCGATTCATATATTTCGCAATTAAATTTACAACTCCAATATTACTAGAAAGAGCAAATCCACGGTCATAGGTAATATATCCCCATCCTTCTCTTTTCCAGTCACCAATCTCGGTACCATCTTCCGTTACATAAGTTCCCGATTTAAAAGTTTCTTCCCCATTATATTTCCCTGCTTCCATCGCTGCCATATATGAAAATATTTTCATTGTACTTCCTGGTTCCACTGCAATCGATATATTGGGATCTAGGTAAGATGTTAAATTTCTTAGATTTGGGTCAAAAGAAGTACTAGAGCTAAGTCCTAAAATTTTCCCTGTTTTGGCATCTGCGACTACAATATTTAATTCATCAAAATGATAATTACCTACCGCATTTTCTAAAGCCTGCTCCAAAAAGAATTGGACGTTAGAATCAATGGTTAAATAAATACTATTTCCATCAATAGCATCTTGAATATGTTCTTGTGTATTTACAATTTTATATCCCTTTAAATCCTTCTGGTATTCCTTATACCCATCTGTTCCTGTTAATTCTTCATTATAAAGAGATTCAATTCCAAGTTCTCCAATAATTTTTCCAGTTTCATCTAATTTTGCATATCCTAATGTATAGGATAAAAAATCACCTTTTGGATAATAACGTTTCTGACTTTCTATAAAATCAATTCCTGGTAAATTTAAGGCAACAATCTTCTCCTTTGTAATTTCTGTTAATCCTTTTCCTTTAGAACCAAACTCAACTTGGTAAGGAACTTCTCCATTCTGAGTGGTCCTATTTAAATAAGATAATATTTGTTCTTTGCTAAGATTTAATACTGTCGATAATTTTTCTGCTGTCATTTCTTTATCTTGTACATAATAATTCTCTCCTCTGGACTCTGCCAAATAGGCAATTAATGTATACGAATAGACATTCTGTGCGAGGATTTCTCCATGCACATCATAAATGGTACCACGTTTTGCTAAAATGGCATCATGTGCTGTCGTACGAGAAGCTGCAAACTGTTTTAGGTTTTTCCCATCAATCTCATCCGATAGTGCTAACACACCTACTCTATATAAAAAGACCGCAAATAACAAAAAAGTAGTGATTAAGAATAAATTGGCAGAACGTACATGTGTATTAATATGAATTTTTTTCTTACTCTTCTTTTTCTTGGTAGCTTTCTTTGTCATATTCTTAACCTCCCATCCTTCTTACTAGCTTTTTCTTTTATTATAGCAACTCTAGTTTCCATTTTCAAATGACTTTCAAAAAGAAAAGCATTACTTTACAAAAAAAATAGCCTTCTGGCTATTCAGTAATCGTTTTAATATTATGATTATTATAAGTTAATCCTTGCTCTTTCGCAACTTCTTGAATTTTATCTAAGGAAGCTAGTTCATTGATTTTCATAGTTAGACTCTCATTTTTCTTTTCTTGAACACTGATTTTTTTATTCATTTTCTCTACTTCAAAGTTAATTTCAGATAGTGTTGCTTGTGAAAATACAACTGCAAAAGGTACTGCTACTACCATAACTACAGTAAATGTGTAAATCAGTCTCTCAAATTTTGACATTTTTAATCTCTTTTTAACTTTTCTCATAATAATCAACTCCTTGATATTCTTTTTTTATTTTATTCTTTCAATTACCCGCAGTTTAGAAGAGCGACTACGTTCATTCATTTCTAACTCTTCTTTACTTGGACAAATGGCTTTTGCAGTTATTAACTTGTAATCTGGTAAATATTCTTCTGGTATATTCGGTAATCCCCTTACTTTATCATCTATTTGTGTCAGTGAACGAAATAGATTTTTTACAATTCTATCCTCTAAAGAGTGAAAAGTAATGACTGAAAGTCTACCATGGGGATTTAACATACTTGCTGCATCTTTTAAACTGCCCTCTAGAATTTCCAATTCATGATTTACTTCAATTCGAATTGCTTGAAACACCTTTCTAGCAGGATGCTTTTCACGTCGATATTTTTCAGGAACCGAGATTTTAATAATCTCTACTAGCTCTAAGGTCGTTTCGATGTTTCGTTCATTTCTAGCCTTTACAATATTCTTAGCAATTCCTCTTGCATATTTCTCTTCTCCATATTGAAAAAAAATTCTTGCAAGTTCTTCCTCAGAATATTGATTCACTACTTCATAAGCAGATAGTTCTTGATCTCTATCCATTCGCATATCTAGTTTTGCATCCTGATGAAAACTAAATCCACGAGATGCCTCGTCTAATTGAGGAGAACTGACTCCAAGGTCAAATAGGATTCCATCTACTCGATTTATTCCCAATTCTTGAAGTTTTTTCTTTAAACATGTGAAGTTACTCTTTATAATTGTAAAATTAGACCCAATTTTTTTTAATTTCTGTTCTGAATAGCTAATTGCATCTTGATCCTGGTCAAAGGCGAAAAGAGAACCCCTTTTTATTCTTTTTAGTATTTCACTCGAATGACCAGCATAGCCAAGCGTACAATCCACAAAGATTCCATCTTCCTTGATATTTAAACTATCGATAGATTCCTGAAGCAATACACTAATATGCATCTCTACACCCCGTCTACTTGGGAAAACAAATCTTCGGCAATTCTAGACATATCATCTATATTTTGATCCAAAAATTCGTTCCAAGCTTTCTCATTCCATATTTCCAGACGTTCTCCTACACCAATAATGATGCATTCTTTTTCTAGAGATGCATAGGTAGTAAGTGGTGATGTGATATTAATACGTCCTTGCTTGTCTAATTCTACAATTGTAGCACCTGATAAGAAAAATCTAGAAAAGTTTCGGACACTTTGTTTGGTAAATGGCAGTGTATTTAGTTTACTTACAATCTTATTCCATTCGTTCATAGAATAAACAAATAAACAAGACTCTAACCCTCTCGTTACAACGAATTGTTCCCCAAGTTCTGGTCGAAATTTTGCTGGAACAAAGATTCTTCCTTTGTCATCAATTGTATGATGATACTCTCCCATTAACATAAATATCCCCCACTTTTCACCATTATCAACCACTACCTACCATTATATTACTATTAAAGGAATCTTTTGTAAATATTTAAAAAGTATTTTAGTTTTCTATAATGTAAATTGGTGTCAAAGATTCATTGTAAAGAAAAAAGAGTGATCTTCATCACTCCTTCACATAATATTTTATAAATTTTGATTCAATTTTTTGGTATCAATTACATCTTTGATATAAGTTATAAATTCTTCCTTCGAAACTGTCACTGTGTCTTCTCTACCATGAATACGATAACTAATCGTTTGATTATCTCTTTCACTATTTCCTAAAATTAGACTAAATGGAATCTTTCTCTTTTGACTTTCTCTCATCTTATATCCAAGTTTTTCATTTCTATCATCTAACTCCACACGAATAGTTTCTTTTTCTAGAAGTTCTTGCATTTCTTTTGCATACTCCAAATGATATTCATTATTAACTGGAATAATATTGACTTGAACGGGTGCTAACCAAGTTGGGAGGTTTCCTTTTGTCTCTTCTAATATGAATGCTGTAAATCGATCAAAAGTACCAAAAATTGCTCTATGTAACACTACTGGAACTTGCCTACTTCCATCTTTATCAATGTAACTTAAATCAAATCTTCTTGGTAATAAGAAATCTAGTTGACAAGTAGATAGAGTTACTTCAGGTCCAACAGCTGGTTTTACTTCTACATCTAGTTTTGGACCATAAAAGGCAGCTTCTCCAATTGCTTCGAAATAGTCAACTCCTAGTTCATTTAATACTTCACGAAGTTTATTTTCTGCTTGATCCCACATTTCATCATCATCAAAGTATTTTTCTTTATCTTCTTTATCACGTAACGATAAACGGAAACTATAATTTTTAAGTCCAAAATCATGATATACGTCTAAGATTAAAGAAACTACTTTTTTAAATTCTTCACCAATTTGCTCAGGAGTTACAAAGAGGTGAGCATCATTTTGGCACATGCAACGAACTCTTTCTAATCCTTTCACTGCACCACTTGCTTCATATCTAAAATCTGTTGCGAATTCTCCGATACGAATTGGTAAATCACGATAAGAATGCAAACTATTTCCATACACTAACATATGATGTGGGCAGTTCATTGGACGAAGAACGAATTCTTCTTCATCTACTTTCATTGATGGGAACATATTTTCTTGATAATGATCCCAGTGTCCTGAAGTTTTATATAATTCTACAGTTCCAACACATGGTGTATAAACATGATGATATCCTAGTTTTCTTTCTTTTTCATAAATGTAGTTTTCTAGTTGTTTTCGAACAAGTGCCCCATTTGGTAGCCATAGAGGCATTCCTTTTCCTACTAAATCATGAGACATAAAAATTTCTAAATCTTTTCCTATTCTTCTATGATCTCTTTGTTTTGCTTCCTCTAACATTTTTAAATGTTCTTCTAAATCTTCTTCATTTTCATAACAAACCCCATAAATTCTTTGAAGCATTTTATTCTTGGCGTCTCCCTTCCAATAAGCACCACTTACTTTTAGGAGTTTAAAGTGTTTTAATTCTTTCGTAGTTTCTACATGAGGTCCACGACAAAGGTCTGTAAAGTCTCCCTGAGTATAACAGCTGATTACTGTTTCATTTTCATCCATTCGTTCAATTAAATCTATTTTGTATATATCGTCCTTAAATTGTTCTAATGCTTCCTCCTTAGAAATTTCATGACGAACGATCTTCTTTCCATCTTTGGCGCACTTCTTCATTTCTTTTTCAATGGTTTCTAAATTATCTTCTTTAATAACTGTATTTCCTAAGTCTATATCATAGTAGAATCCATCTTCAATCACAGGGCCTACCCAAAATTTTGCTTGTGGATACAAATGCTTCACTGCTTGTGCTAATAAATGGGCACAGGAGTGATTTAACATATTTAATCTTTCATTTTCTTTGATATTAATCATCGCAATCATCCTTTCTTTTCTCGCTTTTCGCAATAGATAAAATAAAAACTCCTGTTATTTCTAACAGGAGTGCTCTTTACACGGTACCATCCACCATTTTACTTAATTTAAATAACGGTATCATCCGGGGATCTATTAAGATCCAACTAAAGAGTAGTAAAGAACAAGTTCCTTCTTTGTTCGCACCAACCACAAAGTCTCTTTTAAAGTACATTTGTTCCTCATGTCTCTCATCATTGCTTTTTAAAATCGATTACCTTAATCATAGCACTTTTTTTTTATTTGTCAACTCTTCGATTTTTACTCGTCAATTGAAATTCGTTCGACATATGGCGAATTCGTTCAATAATCCTACGTGCTTTTAATTTCTCTACCCCACTATTGGTCGATGCAAAATGTTCTTCTAATTGTTTTAAATCCAAGTTCGATGTAAAGAAGGTAGGAAGGTTTTCTTCCATACGGTATTGAAGCAGCGTACCTATAATTTCATCTCTTGCCCAAGAGGTTAAATTTTCAGCACCAATATCATCTAGTAAAAGCAAAGGAACCGTCTTAATATAATCGTATTTCAAGGTATAATCTGTATTGAAAGATGATTTTAATTGTCTTAAAAATTCTGGAACATATACAATTGCACTCTGAATATCTTTCTTGGCAAGTTCATTTAAAAGAGCGGCAATCAAATAAGTTTTTCCAGTACCAAAGTTTCCATGAAGATAAATACCTTTGGGATGTTTTCCATTCTCGTACTGATCCATAAATTCTTTAAAGTATCTACTAAGTTCTAGACGATTTCGATCGTCACGATTGAGGTTCTTAAAAGATGCCTCTCTTATTGCTGTACTTGCTTCAAACAAAGTAATATTTTTCTGATAGTTTTGTCTTTCTTCCTCTTTTTGCTGATAAGGGCATGCCACATATTCAAAGATGATATCAGAGTTCATCTTTTTAGGAGTATATAAATATCCCGAAATTTCATTCTTACAAGACTTTAATCCAGGACAATTTTTACAATATTCATATTCTTCTACCGCATGATCTAAGGAAGAAGTATATTTCATTAATACTTCATCCTCTAGATTTAATAGATTTACAAGTTCCATAAAACTAGGATTTTTTAACGATTTTAAATAATTTTGTTTTAAATTATTCCAATCGTCTTCTTTCATTTGTACAAAACCACTGATTTTTTTCATATTTACTTCCCCTTAATTTAAATTTACAAGCATAATAATAAAAAAGTATACTGCAATTACGCTTCCTAAAATCATAGATACTCTTGCTAGTACTTCTAATCGTTCTTCTTTCTTTATGTTATATTTCATTTTGTTTTCTCCTTCTATGATGAAATGGAATTTAAAATTTGATCTAACTCTTTTCTTTCTTCTTCTGTCATTTCTTCATTTTCTAAATTTTTATCAAACCAATCTGGTAAAGTTTCCTCTTTTTCTTTTCGAACTACTTGTTTTGTTGTTACTTTCTTCTGTTCAAATTGTTTTCTTAATTTCTTATGTTCCTTCTCACTTACTCTCATTGCTTCTTCTACTGTTTCAACATTGAGCCTTTTCCATTGCCCCGCAATGGTTTCTACATAATTCTTCGATAATTTTTGATTATTTATTTTTAAAACATAGGCAATCAGCACATTGACAACCCCTGGATTCATTTTCAAATCTGCGAGTAGACTTTCAATTAGTTTTAAATCTCGTAAAGAAGGCTCCCCTGTTTTATATTTACTTCTTAAAAAGTCATAAGGAGTTACAGACTCAAAGGTATAAACCATTTTTGCCCACTTTGAATGATCTCCCTCTGGAGATTTTAAATAATCTGGTTGTTTAGAATAAATCAAGGTTGGTAACTTTCCATTATTCTCAAACTGATAGAAATTTTGACAACTTTTTCTAAGTTCTACTTTATCTACCAAGCCTTTTTCATTAATGCTATTTCTAACTAAACCCTGCATCTCTAAATCATCAATATTGTAGGTATATGAAAGAGCGTTAATTAAGTCTTTTGTCTCTTGATTAAAGCATCTAGGGCTTACCATCTTACTAGGAATACTAGAAATTAATAAAGAAAAATCAATTTTTTCTGATAGATGAATTTTTCCTGTTTCTTCTTTGATTAAATCTGTAGTTTCCATATAAGAATTACCAGAAACGCTACTAAAAACGTCATTAAAGGATGCTGTAATATCTAGATAATCTTTTAAATTGACTCGTGGCATTTTAAAATAATCTACTAATTTGGTATATTCTTTTTTTCCAAGATTGTTATATAGTACCACATTTAGAATTGGGTGATTCAAAAAATCAGAAGCAGGCATTGGAGAATATATTAAATATACAAAATTATTTACATGATCCTTCTTATAGTAAGATTTTACTAACCCAACTCCTTCTAGCTTTTGTCTTGCAATTACAATTTGATCTAGTTTTAACTGCATGGTACTCATTAGATGGTGATGAGTTAAATCTTCACTCATTATCTCACGTTGATCCAAATCATCAATCAATGTGAAGTAAAGGCTAGTCGCAACATAACCAATAATTGGTTGATACAGCATTGTAATGATCTTTCGATCTTGCTCTTTTAATACTGTTTTGTTAATAACGGTATAGGTATCTGCTGGTAATACTGTTACTTCTGCCATAAGCCCACCTCACTTTTCTAAACTCTATTATACCTCAGATAACAAAAGAAACCAAAGATATTTTAAACATTTTATATAAATTAAAAAATCGCATTTAGCGATTTATACTCATTTATTACTTTTTTACTAAAAATTTAGGAATCTCATAACTCTCAAGGTCTTCTTTGGTTGGCAATTTACTTCCATCAAAGCCAAAATCCCTAATAAATATTTCACTATATTGATGATGATCTTCCGTATTCGTCACATCTAGAGAAAAAGTTTGGGCATCTTCTCGATTATTAATATAGCAACTAAACTTACTATAACTATGATTTCTAGTTTTACTTACTGTATATTCTGATCCTACTGTTTGAATTATTGCATCTGTATAGCATTTAGTAATACTTATAATCTCACCTTGACTATTTCGATAAATTCCACATTCATATGTATCCATCAATGGAAATTTTCCCACACTTATTTTATCAATTGCTAGTTCTTCTAATTTTTTTATATTTTCTAGATATAACTCTAAATTTGAAACATCCATCTGTAAACTGTGAATCATATCCCAAACTACCTCACTAGCAAAATTGAAATCAGTTAATTCTTTTTCATGCTCTCTCAAATACCCAATAACACTGCGATTATTTTTTACCAAAGATAGCAAATCATTTCTTCCATATAGAACTGCTTGTTGTAATAGCGTATTTTTCTTAGACAAAATATGTCTATAATCCTCAATAAAACGAAACATCAGTATTCCATACTGTTCTACCCCTTCTAATAGGCATCTATATCCAGTACTTTCTAATCTTTCATTTGTTTTTAATTCCATATCAAAACCCTCCTGTTCATTACTATACCATAATTTTTATCTACTGAGTACTTTTTTTAACTATGATTTTATAAAAACAGAAAGAAGCTTTCCTACATCTACTTTTAAGAAAAAAAGTAGTAAAATAGAAAAAACGATAAAGGGGCCAAAAGGAATTACCTTTTCTTTATTCACGATATATAAAAGAATAGAAACTGGTAAGGCAACCACGCTAGAAACAAAAATTACAAACATTCCTAAAATCGGTTTTAAAACAAGTCCTGCAATAAACATAAGTTTAATATCTGCGCCACCCAAACTTTCCCTTTTAAATAGAAAATCTCCAAACAACATAATTCCATACATAAGCAAAAATAGAAGGATACCACTTCCAAGAGAACTTAATAAAGTAGGAAACCCATCTCGAAAAAAAATACTAATACTAATCACCATTCCTGTAACAAAGGTGACTTCGTCTGGAATCATTAGATAGTTTAGGTCACTTACAATTACAATACTAAATAAACTAACGAGGGAAAGTGAAATCAATAAATCAGGGGTCAATCCAAATGAATAGTAACTTACTGCAAATAAAGCCCCTGTTAATAATTCAATGAATGGATAAAATAAAGAAATCCGTTCCTTACAATACCTACACTTTCCGCCTTGAAATAAATAAGAAAAAATAGGAATTAAAGAAAGAACACCTAAAGGATGTTTACAAGATTCACAATAAGAATGCTTTGGGCTTAAAATAGATTCTCCCTTAGGTAAGCGAAACCCTATTACATGATAGAAAGAACCAAGAATGGTTCCTAGTATAAAAAAGGTAATGATATAATATGTATTCATGGTAATTCCCCCTAATTTATGCACCTTCTACGGCAGTATATAAACCAAACATTGGAATAAAAATTGATAAAAGAATAAATCCGATTGCTCCTGCTAGAAAGATGATGGTCACAGGTTCAATGAATGCCTTAATTTGCGTTACAGCATTTTTATGCAGATTGCTAAAATGTTCCGATACTTTTTCCATCATAGGACCTAATTGACCAGTTGACTCTCCTGTTACTAGCATTTCATAAGCAACGATTGGAAATGCCCAATGTCCATGGAATGATTCTGATATCTTCCCACCTTTACTTAGAGTGTTCATGGTATTGGCAATAATTTCTTTATATATTTCATTATTCGAAATTTTAGAAAGAATGGCCATACTATCCGTAATATGTACACTATGATTTAAAAGTTGAGCAAAAGTCTTGGTAAACATAGTGACCTCATTATAGATGATTACCTTTCCAAAGACGGGAAGTCTCATATAAAAAGTTTGCATCCCTTTTCTAAATGATTTTACATTTTTAAAGGCCAGTAGATAAGTAATTCCTAAGACTAGAATTATTCCTAGAATCAGAAGATAATAATTCGATAAAAAAGCACTCGCACCCAAAGTAAATTTTGTAATTGCAGGAAGTTCCCCCCCTGCTTCTGAGAACATCGATACAAAGTTTGGAACTACCCAAATTAATACGAAAGCAACTACAATAATAGAAAAAACAAATATAATGGCAGGATAAGTTAAGGCTGCAATCATCTGTCTTCTCGTTTCCTCAATGGAATTATAATATTCACTCATCTCATCTAGTGTTGTTGGTAAATCTCCTGTCATTTCAGATGCCTTAATCATATTAATTAATAATCTTGGGAAAGAATCACTTTGGTTTTCTAATGCTCTACTAAAACTTTCCCCTGCCACTAAATCAAATACTAATTTTTGATAAATTTTTCGATGGGAAGCTTTCGTTGTTTGTTTCGACAAAATTCTAACAGAATCGATTAAAGGAATCCCTGCTTTGATATAAGTAGATAATTGTGTTAACGCAAAACTTAAGTCTCCTGACTTGAACTTTAAACCAATATTAATCTCCATATTCCATTTCGTTTTCTTCTTTAATTCGATACTTACAATTTTGTATCCTTCATTGACTAAAAAGGCTTCTACTTCATTTTTACTTTTCGCATCAAAAGAGCCTTTGATTTGTTTTCCATAACTATCTTTTACAATATAATCAAAAGTAAGTAATTCTTCTTTATTTCCTTTTCTATCTTCTAAAACATCTTTTAGTGCCTCATTGGTATCTTGTCCTGAAAGTGAAGAAGCATTTTTTAATGCTTCGCTCATCAAATCTTTTTCTTTTTCTTGTCTTTCTTTTTCCTTTAACTTTTTATTTGCCCCCTTTTCTAAGTTGATTTTTATATTTTTTAAAGAGGAAAATAAATCTCTAAATACATGATAAACGGAAATAAAGATATTCATTTTCGGCACCCACTTTATTCTTCTTATTCTCTTATTCAGTATATCATATACCCTAAAAAATGAAAACTTTTTTTTATACTTTCATATAATATTGTAAAGAGGAGATTTCTATGTTTAATTATCCATTTTATACAAACCCATCTTACTATACAGCTGGTATGGGAAATGGGATTTTAGGAGGAAGTAGTGCTGGTGGTTTTTTAAAAGGAATCACAAGTAAGTGGAGTTGGAATGGCTTTTTAACATCCACTGGAAAAACATTAAATGTGATTAATCAAGCAATCCCTATTTTTTATCAAGTACGACCTATTGTAAAAAATGCAAAAACCATGTTTCGAGTTCTTGGAGCAGTCAAAGATACGCCTAGCCGTACAGAAAATAGTCCAGTTAAACATACTCAAACGCAAAATATGAAATCTAGTGAAACCCCTACTAACACCAGTAGTTATAATCAATCTACCACACCTGATGAAGCAATGATATCACAGGATGGTAGTCCTACTTTCTTTTTATAAAAAGAGTTAAAGATTTTTCTTAATCATCTTTAACTCTTTCTTTAATTTTCTTCTTCTTTGAATATATTTTTTAGGTAAAATCTCTAGTAATTTTTCTTTTCGAGTTCGTTCATTTTTTATATATTCTAAAAATAGTGGATCTTTTCTTTCTAATAAAATAGGACCAAATAAGTATTCTTGTTTTGAATAGTGCTTTTTCCCTTTTTTTAAAACAAGAACAGGATAAATAATATGCTTATCTTTTACTAATTGTTCATTTTCAATGATATATCCTAATTTTATCATTTCTTTTCTTACTTTCTCTGTATCACTATTCGGAGATAAAATAATTGTTTTTATATTAAAAAGCAATTCTTTTTTATATTTTAGAATCCCTATCATGTTTAACCCACCCATTCCAGAGATTACAATGGTATCTACCTTTTTCTCAATCGGATCAATTCCATTTCCAAGTTTTAGTTGAATTCTAGTTTCTAGATGGTATTTTTTGATATTTTCCTTTGCTCCTTCTAAAGGACCTTTCTTATTGTCAGAAGCTATTATTTTTATATTTTTATAAATACTAGCTAGATAAATATCTAAAAGTGCATGATCACATCCTACATCTATCATATAGCAAGATTCATCAATCAAGGAAGCAACTACTTTTAATCTCTGATTCAGTAAACTTTCTACTTTTTTTAAATTATTCAATAAGATCAATCCCTTCTTTTCAAATCTATGATTACAAAACAAAAGACTTCTTAGTTTGTTAAAAAGTCTTTTAATTTTCTAGAACGAGATGGATGTCTTAATTTTCTTAACGCCTTTGCTTCTATCTGACGAATTCTTTCCCTAGTAACTCCAAAGATTTGTCCTACTTCTTCTAGGGTACGACATTGTCCATCGTCTAATCCAAAACGAAGTCTTAATACTCTTTCTTCACGATCTGTTAAGGTTAGAAGTACACCACTTAATTCTTCTTTTAAAAGTTCCACTGTTGCATACTCTTCTGGTGACATCGTTCTCTCATCTTTAATAAAATCGCCTAGATGAGAATCGTCCTCTTCTCCAATTGGGGTTTCTAGGGAAACAGGATCTTGACTAATTTTATAGACCTCACGAACCTTTTCAATAGTAATTCCCAATTTTTTAGCAATTTCTTCATCGGTTGGCTCACGATTTAATTCTTGTGTTAATTGACGTTGTACACGTGCTAATTTATTAATTGTTTCTACCATATGGACTGGGACACGAATAGTTCTTGCCTGATCGGCAATGGCACGTGTAATGGCCTGACGAATCCACCAAGTTGCATAGGTTGAAAATTTATATCCTTTGGTAGGATCAAACTTGTCTACTGCTTTCATGAGACCAATATTTCCTTCTTGGATTAAATCTAGGAATAGCATTCCTCTTCCTACGTATCTTTTGGCAATCGATACAACTAAACGAAGGTTAGACTCTGCAAGCATTCTTTTTGCATATTCATCCCCTTGTTCAGCAAGTTTTGCATATTCAAATTCTTCATCAGAAGTTAACAGGTTAATACGCCCAATTTCTTTCAAATACATTCTGACAGGATCATTAATTTTGATATCCTTTGATAATGTTAAATCTTCAATATCAATTAATCCTGTACCATTATCTCCTTCATCGTCATTTTCTTCTTGTTCAGAAGTTACTTCGATATTATTATCTACCAATAAATTATATAATTCATCTAAGGAATCACTATCGACATCTAGTCCTTTTAATTCTCCTGCTAATTCTTCATAAGTAATAAATCCTTTTTCTTTTCCTTTTTGTAGTAATGTTTGTTTTCTTTCTTCGAATGTTTTAATTTCTTTTGCCATGTTATTCACTCCCCATTTTTAACTTTCTGATTTCTTCCGCAATTCGAGCCTTTTCTAATGGATCATTTTTTTCTCTTATCATCTTTTCTAACCTTTTAATCTCTAGGTTCACACTATTTTCCTTGACAACCCGAATGTACTCATCTATCATTTGATTCGATATTTCTCCTACCTCTAGCATTAATATATCATCTAATAATTGTAACAATTCTTTCTTATCTTGTAAATAGGTATAAAAATCGGCTGGTACTAATGACCCATACAGCTTATAATAATATACAATTTCTGATGCTAGAAACCTTTCTTGTTCAGTAGAAAAGTTAAACTTACCTTGCTCGAAATAGTTTCTAACAGTACCGTTTACTAACATAAGATAAAGAAGATAGTGCTCTGCGAGTTCGTATTTTGTCTGTTTTTTCATCTTCTTCTCGAGAACTTTCTTCCCATCCATTTGATGTTTTGGTCGATTTTTTTCGATATATGTCGATAACCTTTTTTCCAAGGTATTATACCCTATATCAAACTCTTTTGCAAGTGTTTTTAGAATTAATTCTTGGCGAATTTCATCTGACAATTTACTTGCCTCTAATAAAACTTGATTTATGTATTCAGAAACTTCTTCGTTACTATTTAAATTAATATTCTTTTTTAAGGATTTAATTCTATAATCTCTATAATTAATGGCATTTTCTATTAAACTTTGAAAGGATTCACTTCCATATTTTAGGATATAATCATCTGGATCTAATCCATCGGATAGTTCCACTACCTTCACATGAAATCCACGATTTTCTAGTTCCTCTCCATGCGTAAGAATCGCATGTTGTCCTGGTTCATCTCCATCTAAACATAAAACAACATTCAAAGAAAGTCTTTTTAATAAATCCATTTGTTCTTTTGTCATGGCCGTTCCCATTAAAGAAACCACATTTTTTACACCAATTGAAATGGAACGAATGGCAGCCATAAATCCTTCCATAACAACAACTTGGTCTTTCCTCCTCACAAATTCTCTAGCGTCATAATAGTTATATAAAATAGATCCTTTTTGGAAGATAGGTGTTACTTTTGTATTCACATATTTATTTTCCTTTTTCCCATCATATCTTCTTCCAGAAAATCCTACTACCCTTCCGCTTAAATCTTTTAAAGGAAACATAATTCGATTATTATATAAATCACGATTTGAGTTTGCAAGACCGATTTCATTTAACTCATTTAAATTATACCCCTTTTTTTCTAAAAGCTGAACTAAATCTCCTTGTGTTTCTAAACTAAGTCCAATTCCAAACTCTTTAATCATAGTATCATCAATTTGACGATTATGTAAGTATTCTTTGGCTTTTTTTCCCAAATTGGTCTGAATGTTATTTAAATAATACTTATTCGCAATTTCGTAGATTTCGTAAAATTTTTCATAAGCATCATTTTTTTTATGATAGGAAATATTAGGAAGTAAGACTCCTGCTTTTTCTGCTAATTCAGTTAATGCTTCTTTAAATGAAATATGCTCATAATCTTGAACAAACGTTATAACGTTCCCACTCGCACCACAAGAAAAGCAGCGATAAATTTGCTTTTCTCTAGAAACACTCATAGATGGATTGGTATCATCATGAAACGGACAAACTCCAAAAAAATTTTTCCCTTTTTGAACCAGTGGAATATATCCCGAAATTACATCGACAATATCTAGCCTTCTTCTAATATCAGAAATAACATTATTTGCTTCTAGATTTTCCATACCCACCTCCTAAATTTTCTAACAAATCGAAAATATTATACCATGAATTCCTAATATTCGTAAATGAATGAAATCATCAGCAGAAATATTCTCAATGCCTAGTGAAAAAAGATAAAATTTTCAATAGATTCACTTTCTCTTATACAAGATTATACCAAAAAAAGAAGACACTCTGCTTCTTTTCCTATTTATATTAAAGATTTTCGAGTAAATGATTCAATATCTTTATCTGCATATAAGTCAACCGTTCCTTTTTCTACAATCTTAATCCATCCAAGACCATTGATTACTAAATCTTCCCCATACTTAATTTGGTAGGTTGTCTTACATAAGTCTTTTAATCGAGTTTGTCTACGTGCATTCATTCTTTTTACTTTTAAATCATTGGATATATATAAAGTAAAACTGTTTCTTTCTCCTTCTACATAATCTATGCGAATCATATCCTGAATAATCAGGCATTGGTTTGGTTTTAATTGATACGTCTTTGGTTTAATTTCTTTTTTAGGACTAATTTTTTTTAACAGTGAACTCTCTACATAATTTACAATATTTCCATGATCTACTAAACCAGGAGTATCAATGAGCGTCAATTTATTATTTAATTGAATTTCTATTTCATTTAATGTAGTAGAAGGTAAAGGAGAAATGGTTAACTCTTTATTGCTTTCTGAATAATCTTCAATCATACGATTTATTAGGCTACTTTTTCCAGTATTGGTATGACCTACCACATAAACATTGTTACTCGTTTGATACTTTTTTATCTTTTTATAAAGTTCATCTAAGTTGTAATTCTTATTGGAACTGATAATTACAATGTCTTCATATCCTAATTCTAAATCTTTAAAATAGGAAATAATTTTTTCATCTTTTACGCTCTTTGGTAAAACATCTCGCTTATTCAAAACTAGAATCATTTTATTTTTTATCACGCTTCTTACTAGTTCCAAGTCTTTATCAATGTTGATTAAGTCTATGATATGTAATACTAAATCTTTTTTACGACCAATCGATTTTAAAATGCTTAAATATTCTTCGTTGGATTTTATAGAAACTTGATATTCTCCATAATTTTTCATCCGAAAGCATCTTTGACAAATTTCATTTTCTAATGAAGTGGTATATCCTTCTTGGGCAATGTTTTCTTCTTGTAGTAAGACTCCGCATCCCGAACAATATTTCTTTTTACTCATAATATTCACCTTTTTTCATTTGCTTTGTTTTTTCAAAATGACGAAAAATTTTCCTTTCAATAAAGCGATTCAATGTCGTGATTTTTAAATCCCTTTTTCCCATAGGATCTACTAATATAGTGTACCCTGTCATCCGATTTCCAACAAAAATATCCGTTACTAATTGATCTCCAATCATAGCCATTTCTTCTTTTTTTAAATGATACTTTTTTATAATTTTTCTATATCCATAGCTTAAAGGCTTTAATGCACTTGAAATATAATCACAATCTAACATTTTAGAATAAGGTTCTACTCTTTTTTGATTACTATTGGAAATGATCAGTAGACGAAAATCTTTTTTTAATTTTTGAAATAGTTTTTTTGTTTTAGAGTCCACATACTTTTGATCAATCAAAGCAATGGTATTATCTAAATCAAAGATTAAACACCGAATTCCTTTATCATAAAGTTTTTGATAGTTAATATCATGTATGCTTTTTTGGTAAATTGTTGGATAAAATTTTTTCATGGCTTCACCTAGTCCATATTATATACAATTTTCTTTTTTGTTTCAATGATTAATTATTTACTTTAAAGCGCACCATTTTCGTTCCTGTATCAATTAATTCAAATGAGTATCCATTTTCTTTTCCATAGCGAATGATATCACGTAAGGCATCTGCAGTATGTTGTTTCACATCATGCATTAACACAATATTTGCATGGGACTTACTTAAGTTTCTAGTCACATTGTTATATACACAATCTTTTTTATTACTTACGCTACTCTTCGCACATTGCCATGCGTCTGATGCATCTACATTCCAGTCATAATAGCGATATCCTCTTTCTAATACTTCATTCGTAAGTCTAGTCATAATCCCTTGACTATAATGCCTACTGACAGTATTACTACTTCCCCCAGGAAAACGAATGAGTTTTGTTTCCTGACCAGTGACTCTCTTGACCCGATCAGATACTCGTTTTAAATCTTCAAAATAGTTTTCTTCTGAACGATATACATAGGAATAATCATGTGTTGCTGTATGTAGGGCAATCGAATGTCCTTCATCAAATTCTCTTTTTAGTAAACTGTCTGGACCATTCGCTGTTACAAAGAACGTAGCTTTTACTCCCTCTTCTTTTAAAATATCTAAAATTTTACTAGTCGTTCCAGGATTTGGTCCATCATCAAACGTCAAGTAAATTGCACCTGTTTTTAAGATTCCACTTTCTGGGTCTGTTCTTTTAGAAACAATGACTGTTCTTTCTACTTCTTCCGTATTTCCACCTCTATCTTTGACAGAATATGTTAATTGATAACGTCCAATTTTACTGGTGTCTACACTTCCTTTAACTTCGACCTGATTTGTAATATCCCCATCACAATTATCGAATGCTTTATATCCAGGTTCCTTATAAGTTCCTTCAAAATCTGCATAAACCGTTTTACTACCTTCTAATTCAATCTTTGGTTTTTCTTCATCTACTTCTACAATTTTTCGAACGACTTTGGCTTCATTATTGGAAGAATCTTTCACAGAATAAGTAATATAATCTTTTTCTTTTTCTATTTTTACCTGTTTTGTTAAATCACCTTCGTATTCGTCGATTGCTTCTATTCCTTCTTCATTATAGGTACTGCCTGGACAAATTTTTGCTTCTTTATTACCTGTTAGTTTGATGATGGGTGCCTTCCTATCTACTACTTCTATTTTTCGCGACTTTGTTAATTGAAAAGAGGAATCCTTAATTTTATAGGTTATATAGTAAACTCCAACCTTATCTATAGAAACTTTTCCCGTAATTTTTAGTCTTTTGGTATAGTCCTTTCCCAAATATTTTGCAGTTGCACCTGGTTCTACATAGGGAGTTCCATAATCTAGTTTCATGGTCGCATCTCCTAAAAGATGAATCTTAGGAGTAATAGATAGGAGTACAGAAAATAAAATCGTACAGATTAAAAGCAATAGTATATCGATCAATATTACTTTACGTTTCTTATTTTTTTTCTTCTTAGGTAAATCTTTCTTTGATTCAACTGGTAGTATATTTTGAGTGACGGTTGTTTCCTCCAATGCACTTTCTAATTTTTCAAAAATTTCTTCACTTAAGGGAATTTCTACTTCCTTCGTGTTTTCTTCTTCAAAAATAGTACGAGATAGTAAAATTTCTGAAAGTTCTTCTAATTCCTTCGAGCGTTTTTTAATATCTTCTTCAATTTCTTCCTCAAAATTTCGATTTGAAAGTCCTAACTTTTCAAATTCTGTTTCTTTTTTAATCTTTTTTTCTTTGGGTGATTGTTCCTGATTGATAGAAGTTGTTTGTTTGGAATTTCTTCCTACACTTGTTTTCGTTGATTTTTTCCTAGTATTAGTATTGTTGACATTCGATTTCGAAGTACCTTTATTTTTAGGTGATGATACTTTTAACTTGGCACTCGTTGCTTCCTTATTCAAATTACTTTTAATTTGATTTTGAGTTCTGTTTTTATTTTTATTCTGGATTTGATTCTTATTTTTTTGATTGGCCATTTTACCACCTCGACCCTTATTCTTTCCTTTTTTCATTCTATCACAAATCTTTCTTTTTTTAAATCTAAAATTAGTATTTTAACAACAAAAATTGACATATATTTTATTAGGTGATGTTATGTTAAAAAAATTAATTTCTTTTCTATTTTCTAATTTTTCCCTTTTTAATGCATCTTATTCCAACAATGTATTTCCAGATCCTCTCTCTAAAGAGGAAGAAGCAGAATGCATTAAAAAATTAGAACAAGGAAATATGGATGCCAGAAATAAACTAATTGAACATAATTTAAGATTAGTTGCACATATTGTCAAGAAATATGATTCTAAGATGGAAGATCAAGATGATCTAATTAGTATAGGAACGATTGGTTTAATCAAAGGAATTGATTCTTACTCCTCTAAACGCCAAGTAAAGATTACAACTTATTGTGCAAAGTGTATAGAAAACGAAATCTTAATGTTCTTTCGGGCAAACAACAAAAATTTAAAAAATATTTCCCTCAACGAATCGATTGGCTTTGATAAAGAAGGAAACGAGATTACAATTTTAGATATATTAAAAGCACCAAAACCTGATTTTTTAGAAGAAATGGATAAAAAGGAAAATATCCAACTACTCATTCAGTATTTAAACATATTAACTCCTAGAGAAAAGGAAATTGTGATTAGAAGGTATGGTTTGTATCATTTTGAATGCCAAACACAAAAGACAATTGCCAAAGAATTAAAAATTTCACGTAGTTATGTATCACGTATTGAAAAACGTGCATTAACAAAAATTTTACGAGAATTTTTAAAAAACAATCAACAAAAAGAAAGACTATAGAGCATCTTTCTTTTTACTTGTTTTAAAATATGATTTTATAACGTCTAAATCACAATATGGAATATATTGATCTCCAATTGCCATATAATTATCGGTTCCCTTCCCTGCAATTAAAACAATGTCTTTTTCTTTTGCAATCGAAAGGGCATAGTGAATTGCTTCTTCTCGATTTTGAATTCGTTTATAATTTTTTAAATTAGAGTTGCTAATTAAATCATCAATAATAGAATCTACGTTTTCACTTCTTGGGTCATCCATCGTAAAAATGACTAAGTCGGAGTTTTCTAATACAATTTTTCCCATAGGCCCTCGTTTTTCTATCTCTCTTCCTCCAGCACTTCCTGTTACTGTTATCAATCTTTTTTCTTTGATGGAATTTAAAAAGGGATAAATTTTAGAAAAGGCATCTGGTGTATGAGCGTAATCTAGTACGATTTTATAAGGTTGACCAAACTCTAAAAATTCTAATCTACCAGAAGGTGTTTTAATCGTTGGAATTCTTTTTAGTAGTTGATCTAGGGAAATTCCTAATGAGAGTCCCCCTAAAAGAGCCGCACATAAGTTATATACATTAAATTCTCCAAGTAATGGACTTAAAACTGTATAGTCTTCTTCTTTATACCTTAAAACAATCTCCGTTTTTGAATTTTTTAATTGATAAGAGATAATTTGAAGTGTTGCTCCTTCCATTTTTCCATAGGTTAGAGCTTGCTTTGAAAGATTCAAACATTCCTTAAAATATTGATCTTCTGTATTTAAAATCGACACTCCTGTTTCTTTTATTTGCTTTAATATCTGTTTTTTACAAGAAACATAGTTTTCTATCGTTTTATGAACATTTAAATGATCTTTCGTAATATTTGTAATAATTCCTACATCAAAGTGCAAATTGTCTAAGCGATTTCTAAAAAATGCTTCCGAAGAAGCCTCCATACTTAAATATTTACATCCGGCATCTACAAATTTACGAAAATATTGATAAAGTCGATCGCTATCTGGGGTAGTATTACGAATTGGAGAGTCAAATTTACTACAACGAATCCCATTAGTTCCTAAATATCCACATGTTTCCTTTCCTAGTAAATATTGAATAATTTCTGCAGTTGTTGTTTTTCCATTGGTTCCAGTCACTGCTAAGATTTTTAGTTTTTTTTCTGGATAATCATAAAATTTAGAAGCAAGCCGTGGAAGTTCTAAATTGGTATTTCCTACTCGAATCGTTGGAACACTACATGAAACATCTCGGCTGACTACTGCTGCACTCGCACCATGTAAAATTGCATCCTCAATATAATCATGACGGTCCGTCGTTACCCCCATTGTACAAACAAATAAGTCACCTGGAGTCACTTCTTTCGAATTTATCTTTATTCCCTCTATCGGAATATCAGGGTATCCCTCATATAGTTCACTTAATTTTTTCATTTTCCATACTCCTCGTATTCAATACTTTCCAAGGTTTCATCAAAGTAGCATCTTTTTCATACTTTTGATAAATGGCCAGTAATTCTTTTTGTTCATTTAACATAATGGCATATTCTTTTGAAAAGTTTCTTGGTAAAATTGCTCCGTTTTGAATTTTAAATTCTAACTCTTGATTTACCACTACTATATCATATTCCCCCGACCTATAAAGTGCATCTTCTATTTTGATGAAAGGAGTTTCCTCACTTACATTTTCTAATGGAACGGCTTCTTCTAATACAAAATTTCCTTGTCTTGTCCGAAGTAAGTTCTTCATGATGGAAGGACATTCTAATTGTTTCCCAATATCTCGAATCAGACTTCTGATATAGGTTCCTTTACTAACAGATACCCTAAAACGAAATGTAGGATGATTTGGATTTTTAAGAAACTCCATGAGTTCTATTTCTTTAATTTCAACTTCTTTCGAGGGAAGTAAAACTTCCTCCCTATTTCTTGCATATTGGTATAATCGTTTTCCATCTACATGCACTGCTGAATATAAAGGTACTTCCTGTTGATAGATACCATGAAAATTTTCTAATACTTGCTTGAGTTTTTCAAAGGTATAGGTCTTTTCTAAAGGAAATTCATTTAATTTACCTGTAATATCTAAGGTATCACTGTTAATACTCATCACAGCTTCTGCAATATATTCTTTCTCAGAAGAAGATAGCAGTTCAATTACCTTCGTACCTTGATTGATTCCAAGAACTAACACTCCTTCTGCTAGAGGGTCTAGAGTACCCATATGTCCTACCTTTTTTGTATGAAAGATTTTTCCAACTTGACTCGCAACTTCTCTACTAGTCATTCCTTTGGGTTTATGAATAACTAAAATACCACTTTTCATGACTACCACATCCATTATTAGTATAACACGTAGCTATCAAAACATAAAGTTTAAACATTTTTCATTTCTATCTTTACAGTGGTTAAAGAACTTATTTTTAATTTATTACATATATTAGATATCATGAGGTGATACGAATGAGTCGAGAAGAAAGAATTGGACTACGTGTATCTTGGATGACGATTATTCTAAATTTAATTCTCTCCTTTTTTAAATTCATTGCTGGTTTTTTTGGTCATAGTATGGCTATGATCAGTGATAGTATCCACTCTGCTTCTGATGTCTTTAGTACCTTGATTGTTTTGATTGGACTAAAGTTATCAGCGAAAGGTGCTGATCAAGAACATCCTTATGGACATGAGCGAATCGAGTCCCTTTCTTCTTTATTTTTAGCTATTTTGTTATTCGCATCAGGATGTTTTATTGGATATAAAGGAATTCAAAGTTTCTTGTCTCCACACACCATCTTCCCCACTTTCCTTGCCCTAGCAGCAGCCCTAGTTTCCATTATCAGTAAAGAAGCGATGTTTTGGTATTCGAGAAGTGCTGCACTTAAAATTCATTCGAATGCATTGATGGCAGATGCTTGGCACCACCGAAGTGATGCCATGTCCTCCATCGGCAGTATGATTGGCATTTTAGGAAGTATGGCTGGCTTTACATGGTGTGATAGTCTCGCAAGTTTTGTAATCTGTATCATTATTTTGAAAGTCTCTTTAGATATTTTAAAAGACGCAATTAAAGAATTGCTGGATACTTCTTGTAGTAGAGAAATGGAGTTTCAAATTCGCATGTTTATTTTATCAATTAAAAATGTTCAGTCTCTAGACAGTCTAAAAACAAGAATATTTGGAAACCGTGTATATATAGAAGTGGAAATTGGCGTTTTAGGTAGTTATTCCTTAGAACAGGCACATTGTATTGCTCATTTGGTACATGATCAAGTTGAAGAAGAATTCCCTATTATTAAACATTGTATGGTTCATGTAAATCCTACAAAATAATCTATTACATAATTTTTTTTAAATAGTGCATACTATGAGTGGTGATGTATAAATGAATATAGAATCCATCTGGATGAAAGATTATAAGAATAATACAAAGCGGAAGAACAATCAATTAACAGATACAGATATTTTAATTATAGGTGGCGGAATTACAGGTCTTTCTTGTGCCTACTTTTTAAAAGATTCCAATTGGAAAATTACCCTTTTAGATAAAGGAAAAATTGGAAATGGAGTCAGTTCTAGAACTACTGCGAAAATCAATTACCTACAAGGAACTATTTATCAAAATTTAGAAAAGTACTATGAAACTAAGAAAAGTAAATTGTACTTGGATTCACAAATAGAAGCCATCAAACTCATTGAATCAATTACAAAGAAGGAAAAAATTAAGTGTGACTTAGAAAAGATAGACTCTTTTCTTTATACAAATGAGGAAAAAAATATACCTAAAATAGAAAAAGAAATGGATTTATTAAAAGGATTTGATATCAAAGTAGGAGAAGTAGATTCTCTTCCTATTTCAGAAATTCCTATTTTAAAAGGAATTGTTGTTTCTGATACGTATGTATTTCATCCTATCAAGTATTTACTGGGATTACTAAAAAGTATCAAAGAAGTAGTCCAAGTAAAAGAAGAGGTTCTAGTTCAAGATATTCATCTTAAAGAAGATGGTACTTATTTGATTTCTACTAGTGAAGGAACACTCTCTAGTAAAATTGTCATTGTCGCATGTCACTATCCATTTTTTATAAAGCCTGGATTTTTTCCTCTCTTTGGCTACTTGAAACGGGAATATGTACAAGCTGCTAAAGTAGAAACACCACATCATTTTACAGCTATCAATATTGATTCTTCCCTAGAATCTATTCGCTATTATAAAGATTATTTAATTTATGGTTCTAGAGAGAAAAAGCTTACCAGTTCTTATGATTATGAAACAGAATACAAAAAGAGTAGAAATGAATTCCTTCACTTTTTTCATAAAGAACCAGAGTATTCGTGGATGAACCAAGATTTAATGATGAATGATTCTCTTCCCTGGATTGGAATATTAGATAAAAACCAGCCCAATCTTTATATCGCAACAGGATATCAAGCTTGGGGAATGACAAATGGAACGATTGCTGGTAAGATCATTGGGGATTTAATCCTAAAAAAGGAAAATGCTTATACTGAGTTGTTTTCTCCTCTACGCAGTATGAAACCTAATATTATTCCTATATTTACAAATGGACTTGAATATTTAAAAGCATACACTAAAACCTATTTTAATAAAAATCCAAAATTTCATTCAAAACATGCGATGATTTTAAAAATTAATGGAATCGATTGTGGCATTTTTATTGATCAAGTAGGGAAAAAACACATAGTTCATAATCTTTGTCCACATTTAAAATGCAAACTTGTTTTTAATACTTTAGAGGAAACATGGGATTGTCCTTGTCATGGTTCAAGGTTTAATATAGATGGAGATGTCATAGAAGGTCCTGCTACTTTTTCTATTCGTATACAAAAATAAAATCATATTTGGGGAAACCTTAGAATACAATAGACTAAGGTGAAATTTATGAAAAAATTAGAAGCAGTACGAAGTCATCTAGAAATTGCGATTGGTAGTTGCTTTATCGCTTCAATTTTGTTTTACTGTAGTCAGTATTTTTTCTCACACATTTCTTTCTATGGAAATGATCCAGTTTGGTTTTTTATGGTTCAAGCACTGACTGGATTGATTGCTATCGCAGTTCCTTATAAACTTAGAATGAAAGATAAATTAAAACTCTCTCCCCTACTTTATTGTTGTTATCTTTTATTTTTATTTGCATCACTTTTTTTGGGGGAGCTCTGTCATTTTTATACGCTCATTCCGAGTTGGGATTCCTTACTTCATTTTTCTAGTGGATTTTTGTTATTTTTTATCGCAGAGGAATGGTTACAAAAGATGGTATTTCAAAGAAGAGCTCCAGAAATTATTTCGTTATTGCTTCTATCATTCTGTGTCTCTATAGCTATTGGAGGAATCTGGGAAATTTATGAGTTTATGAGTGACTTTGTTTTTCATACAAATATGCAACGTTTTTTGTCTATGAATGGAGAATATCTCATAGGTAGAAGTGCGTTGATGGATACAATGGCTGATTTGATTTTCGGTTTTTTAGGAACTGTATTAGGAATTACATGCTACCTATATGAACATAAATATAAAACTAGAGAAAGTGTACAAGAGTTAAAAGTACTTGATTCATTTCTTGAAGGAGATGAGTTTTAGAATTCTATAATTTTTTTTAAAAACAGTTGACTTTTATTTTCTTTATAGTATAATTAATATTGTCTTCTGAATTTATTGGAGACAATAACAAAATGCGGATGTAGTTTAATGGTAGAACCCCAGCCTTCCAAGCTGAATACGGGGGTCCGATTCCCCTCATCCGCTCCATTGAGGTTTAAACTCGCACACCTTATTAGGAAGTGTGAGTTTTTTATTTATAAAACAAGTTCATAGTATTTGATATTATGGGCTTTTTTCATTGTTTAAAGGAGTTGATGAATAGTTATGAAAACGACCATAGAAAATCTAGAATTCCCTAGTGATATCAAGAAAAGACTAAAAATGAAAGTTAGTACAACCAACCTTAACATTGAATTTTTATCGGGTCATATCATCAAGTTTAATCAAACGAACATAAGTGTAAGAGAACCACACAGAATTATTGTTAGTAATTCCAAAAATACTCTAATAGCACTACTATATGATGATATAGAAAAAATTTACTTGCCTAGAGAAAATGCTATTGTATCATTTACTAAATATGTTTCTATATTAAATACAATGAATAAAATGTATTAAAATTAGATTTAATTTATACTAAAAATGTACTATTTTTATACTAGAAATTATATTAAATTTATACTGATTTTTGTATTGTAATTAGACAAATAACAATGCTACTATAGTAGTGTATTGAAAATTTATCGATACTCATAGAATTGCAACTTTTTTGCATACTTTTTGCAACAATTTTGCAAGAAATTTGCATCTTTTTTGCCTAGACAATGCAAGAAGTAAATGATACTATGATAATGTATTGAGAAAAGTATCAATACAAGAGTTATACTTCTCAAATTCTTCCTAAAAATCACACGAAATTTACTCAAAATTTACCTAGACTTTAATTAGGGCTAGTGTTAAATTAGGTATGATAGATAAAGATTCTATCAAAAAGGTTATATTTGTTTTTATTCATTAAGTTTATTTGAATGTTTATTTAGCAGTTTATTTTCTTCTCTAACCCTTATAAAATAAAGAAATGATAAGAAGTTAATACAACTAAATTTTCAACTAAAAATTCAACTAAATTTTCTACTGACAAGTCAACTACTTTTAAGTAAAATAGTATATGATAGAAAATCATTCTATCAAAAATACTTCTAACATTATATTTTTAGTTTACCTAACGCAAGGGAATTCTCTCTTGTGTTTTTTCGTTTTAAAAAAATAAAAGAAAGGAATGTGATAATTTGAAACAAGAAGAAACTGAAATCATTTGTGGTCTATACCCTCGTGTTTCAACTGAGGATCAAAGTAGATTTGGTCATAGTTTAGATGAACAAGAGGATAGACTACAAAAGTTATGTGAATTTAAAGGATATAAAATATATAAAGTATATCGTGAAGAAGGTGTATCAGCAAAAGATACGAACAGACCAAAATTTCAAGAAATGATACAAGATATGAAAGATGGCAAAATAAATAAAATCGTTGTTTATAAGTTGGATAGACTTACTCGCTCTATTCGTGATTTAGAAACAATATGTACAATGTTAGAAGATTATAATTGCAGTTTAGAAAGTGTGGCTGAAGAAATCAATACTGAAACAGCAAATGGAAAATTCTTTATTAGAATGCTTACAATACTTGCACAACTAGAAATAGAGAGAACTAGTGAAAGAACTAAATTTGGACTCATAGGAGCAGCAAAAAAAGGTCATTTAAGTGGAAAACCACCTATTGGCTTTACAAAGATTAAAGATAGCAAAGAACTTATTATTGATGAGGTTAAAGCAGATGTGGTTAGAAGAATATTTAAACTTTATTTAGATGGTGCTTCCGTTTGTTCTATTTGTAAATTATTTAATGAAGAAGAAGTTTTAAATAGGCATTGGGCAACCACTACTGTTGATAAGATACTCTCTAATCAACTTTATATTGGCAATATGGAGTTTGGAAAAAGAACTGATGGAGAAAATCAAGTATTCGAAAATGTTGTACCAGCAATCATAGATAAAACTACTTTTGATATGGTGCAAAAAAGAAAAGAAAAAAATTTAAAAAACTTCCATAGAAAACTTGTTTATATTTTCATGCAAAAAATGAAGTGTCCTAAATGTGGAAAAATTATGGGTGGAAGTTCTAGCACAAGCAAAAATAAAACAAAACATATTTATTATAAATGTGCTAGTTGTAACACTAGAATCAATGAAAATAGAATTGAAAAATCTTTGATGAAGTTTTTAAATGATATGTTAGACTTTTTCCTTATTGTTGATAATTCTTTCAAACCTACTCTTAATCTTGATACTGAAAATGAAATCAAAAAATATCGAACTATTATTAGTGGTTTAGAAGAAAAAGATAATCGAATAAAGAAAGCATTTATTGATGGACTACTTGAACCAACTACTCTAGCAAATGAATTAAAGGAAATTGAAACTGAACTTGAGATGGCAAAAAATAAATTGGCTGAACTAGAAGAACTTCAAGAGTCTATGGAATTTAAACAAGATATTGAAACTATATTTAATCTAAAAGAAATCGAAAAACTGAAACAAAAATCAGAGTATGTAAAAACAAATAATCTATGGAAAAAATTAAGTCAAGAGCAAAAACAATTTCTTATAAATAAATATATTGATGAGATAGAAATTGAAGTAGATAAAGACTACAACGTTTCGATTACGAACATTATATTTAACAACAATGAAATTGAAAATATTGGTTATATGTTTAGAAATGATTGTTTTGATATGATTATCAATGTAAATGAAAGAGATATCATTCTTTCTAATAATAAAAATGAACAAGAAAAAAATGATTACATTTCTACTCTACGAAACTTTTATAATATTAAAGAAACCACAATACAAGCAGATTTACTTGATATAAATAGTTTCAATATGGATGATATTATCCAAATAATTCCACAAGAAAAAAGTTCTAAATTTGAAAAAAATAAATTCACGATATTACAAATTGAGGTATAGAAATATATCTCTTTTTTATTGGTAGAAAGGGGGCGATTTATGAATTACTTTTTTAAATTTTTATTACCACAACTTTATGATTATTTTAAAGATGAAACAAAAGTATTAGAGTTCATTCCACAAGTAGTAGAACAAAAATATCAAAACTCATTACTTGAATATAAAGAAAAAGAAAGAAAGGAAGATAAAAGTGAAACAACTAACCAATGATGAAATAATAAAAAATCAAGTAAAAACGATAAACCAATATAGAGTATTAGATTATCTAAAAAAGAATCTAAATATATTTTCGTTTGAAATATTTTTATATGATAGAGATACGATCAAAGTGATAGATTGTGAAAATAAAGAAGCCTATTTTAGATATGATGATGATAAAAAAGAAGTGTTATTTTTAGAAGAAGAAATAGAAAAAATTGATGACTATGAGTTGTGTTAATCATAGTTTTTTGTTTACTTTTTTTCTAAAAAAGTAATAACAAACGTGGCACGTTTTGTTGAACTTGTTCAATGAAAGTGGCGATAGTTTGTATAAAAAATTGTGAGAGATTGCACTTATGAAATTTGTGTAATCACGAATAATTTTCATAGATAAAATTGAAAGTTGTACTTTCAGTTTTATCAAAGACTTATGTAGTTTTATTCCCTCACGATAGTTTGGGAATATTACGAAATAAGGCAAACGGTTTCTAAGGTGGTAAACCTTAGCTCCCATGTTTTGATGTTTGCGTCAAAACATATAGGGAGTTAGAAATTTTGTCTTGGTTTCCTACCCACTTTTAGGAGTGTTTATGAAACCTCAAAATGAGATTAGAAAGGAAGTGAGATTTATACAAAAATTAGCCTATTCATTCCATATTGGAAATGATAAAAACAAAAGTAAAAGGTCAAGAAAAAATATAAAAAATGGAGTTGTTGCAGATAAAGTATTTAATAATAATGCTATTCAAAACGCACAACAATTATCGAAAGTAAATAAACATAATTTACGAAAATATGATGATAAGGTTGAACTCATTGAGATTATATGTGGTACAAATAATTTGTACGAAGATGTGAAGAAATTATATGTAAAAGAATTTGATGAAGCACGAAAAGAATATAACGAAAAGCAAACTCGTAATGATAGAAAAATCGAAGATTACTTCTCTCATATCTCAAATAATAATAAGAATGATTTGGCTTGTGAAATTATTATTGAACTAGGTAATATGGAATTTTGGAAAGATAAAGAAGATTCCTATAAAAGGAAAATGACAGAAGTTTTTAAAGAACAAATTCAAGATTTAGACAAAATTGTCCCCTCTTTTAAAGTAGCAAACGCAGTTGTGCATTATGATGAAGCAAGTCCTCATTTACATATCGTTGGTGTTCCTGTTAAAGATGGAAATAAAAATGGTATGAAAAAACAAGTGGGAAAATCAACAATCTTTACAAAAGAATCATTGAGAGAAATACAAGATACTATGAGAATATATTGTAAAGAATCTTTTAATAAAATCTATGATACTAATATTGATTTGCTAGATAAATTAGATGGAAGAAATGATGATATTCCTATAAAAAATATGAATAAGCAATACAACTACTTCAAAGAACACGCAGATCGAAGTCGTGAAAGATTAGAACGAGTGAATAGTCAAACAAAAGAAACTCTTTCAAAATCAGAGGAAGTAAAAGAAATTATTACTAATTTAAAACCTACTAAAATTTCAAAAAACAATTATGTTATTAGTGAAGAAGATAAGAAAATAATTTATGACTTTGCTAAAAAAGTTGATATCAATGTAGAGGGAATAAAGAATATTGATGACTTAACTTCTCTTATGGATGATTTTGAAAATAATTTTAAAAATTATACAAATAGCATTGATGATTTACAATTAGAATTAAAACAAAAAAAATCAAAGAATTAAAACACTTGAAAGACAAAATATCATAAAGCAAAATAAAATTGCTGAACAAAGAGAAGAAAACTCTTTATTGAAAGAAGAAAATTCTAAACTAAAAGAATTACTGAAAGCATGGCAAGAATTTTGGAAAAAGATTTTAGAATTTCTTCAAGACAAATTTTTCAGTTCTAAAAAAGAAGATAAAATTTACGAACAAGTTATTGATGAATTACTTGATAGGAATATTTTAAATAAAGATGATATTGATGAAATTCAAAATGGTTATTATTCTAATGAAAAAGATAATGATGGATATGAGTTATAGCATAGTACCAGTAGTTGGCACTATGCTATTTTTTTGTGCAACAAAAAACAACTCTCTACTAGCAGTTGTTCCATAGTTATTCAAAATATCTTAAATATTTCTTTTTGCTATTATAAGTTTTAAAAATAGATTCATAATTTGTATTAAAATATTCGACATCGTGTTTTTGAAAATACTCAGGAGTAGACTTTTTACTTTGCCTATATTTGCTCATTTCAATATGCCCATTTATATACGAATCTAAACTTTCAAATAAATAACTTAATTTTCCTCGACCACGTTGGCAAAAAACAAGGTCTGATAAAAGTGAGATAATCTTTTTGCTTTCTTCGAATGTATATTCATCAATAGATTTAACTTCAAGATGGTGTTCTTCTAAAAATGTCTTTATTGATGGGATATATTCAGCATTATTGATGAAATTACTAATAATAATTTTGTATATTTTTTCAAGTACAATCTCTTCATTTTCTTTAATTTTACATTTTAAAGATAAGTAATCTTTCATTCTATCAATATTTGGTTCAACAATATTATCAATAGTATAAATCATAGGTCCTATATTGAAGAAATAATTTTTCATTTCTTTTACAAACTTTTCTAATAAGATAAGAAATTGTTCTGCTTCTATTTCTTCCTCTTGGACATCTACTTTGAAAGACATCGAGATATCATTTATTTTTGAAATTATCTCATCAAAATATTGGTATCTTAACATTGAATAAAGTATAATATCGTGATGAATTCCAGTATTAAGTATTCTATACCTTAATAACTCTTTTTTTGATTCTAAAGTCATTTAATTCTTTCTCCTCTCCAGTAAGTCCTTTTTACTAAAATACTTCTCATAATTGGGAACTTCACTTTTATTTCGATAAAAACTACAATTTTTGCAATCTTTTGAATTTAAGGCATTACATTTACCTTTAGAAATCCAAGCAAAACAATCAGTTTTATCCTTACTACTAGCCACTACTAAATTATCGTTTTTCATATCGTATTCCTTTCTTTAAAGTATAATAACTAACAGTTTAATTGTATATGTGAAGTTTTATTTATATTTTCACTCCCTTTCCTAACTATATTTGTTCACCATATCTCAATCTTTTGCACTAATACTTACTGGAGTATTTTGTAAAAAAATCATATCATTGTAATGTAAAGTGGGTGATATGATTGAAACTAAATAAAGTATTTGGCAACAATGTGAAATATTTTAGATTCCGTAAAAAATATACACAAGAGAAAGTTGCTGAACTTACTGAAACTAGCGTTACTTATATTAGTCAACTTGAACTCGGTCATCATACTCCTTCTTTTGATAAGTTAGAACTATTATCAAAAGCACTAGGTGTTGAAGCATTTGAATTTTTTGTAAAACGTGATTTTAAAAAATTGCCTCCAAGAGTGGATATGGCGAACATGGAATAACAATTTGCTCTTGTTATTCTTTTTAATTATATCACATTTTTTGAAATTTGTTGCATATATTAACTCAAATGCTAGTTTCACCAAATACAATGGGAAAATTGTTATAGGTGATAAATATGTATTTCAATAATTTAAAAGAGTTGAGAAATGATAAAGATTATACACAACAAGATATTGCTAAAAAATTAGGAGTTAATCGTTTTACATATAAAAATTGGGAAAATGGAATTGTAATGATTCCTATTGATGTTGCAGATAAATTATCAGTTTTTTATAATGTTAAATTATCTTATATTCTAGGGTTAGATAAATCTTCTAAAATAGATTATAAAGTTAAGAGTATGAAATATGAAAAATTACTTAATAACCTATCTAAACTAAAGGAAGAACATAACAATAGTTATGAAGAAATAGGAGCATATATAGGGTGTGCTCGATCAACTTGCCAAAGATATTTTAAAGGTATTGTAAAAATTCCTATGGATAGACTTGTTTTATTATCTGAATTATATGAGATAGATATAGATGAATTATGTTGCAAAAAATAACTCAAGAATATTGATTTATTCTTAAAGAAACGATATAATAAATATATCAAATACAAAGGAATTTGTTTCTTAAAAAGTGTGCATAACCCCTTTTGTGAACGCTCGATTGAGGTTTAAGCTCACACACCTTATTAGAGCCCAAATTTTTTATTTATAAAACAAGTTTAATAGTCAATATATTATTCTTACATTTGGCTTCTATCTTTCCACCACTTAAATCGACTAATTGTTTGGCAATAGATAAACCTATTCCAGTAGATTTTTTTGCATTTCGTAAAGTATAATATCTATTAAACATTTTTTCTAAGCTTACATTATCCAACTTATCTATTTTATTTGAGAATTCTATTGTACCATTACTATACATTTTTACATTAAAATCATGTTCACCATATTTAATAGCATTAGATATAATATTTTCAAAAATTCTTTTTAACATATTTTCATTTAGTAATCTAATCACTTTATCTTTACATATATCTATATTTGGAGTAATATTTTTTTCTTTAAATAAACTAAAAAAACTAGCAATAGAATCTTCTAAAATATCATTTATGCAAACCTTTTCTTTTTTGGTTTCATTTTGTATATCCAGTGTTTTTGAAAAATCAAAAAGTTGTTCTGTAAGTTCGGTTAGATCTTTCACCTTGTTATCCATAATTTTCAAATAGTTTACTTGTTTATCTGTAAGATTACTATTATCTATCAAATCAAGATAACCTCTTATAGCCGTAAGAGGTGTTCTTAAATCATGAGATATATTGGTAATTGAAGATTGTAGTTCTCCACTCCCATTTTTATATTCAAGTTCTAGTTTTCTTAATTCTTTTAAGCTTCTATTTAAAGTGCTTGCTAATTTCTTTAGATTATTATCATTTGTACTGATAGTGATTAAATTATTTGTATCTGATTTTAAAATATTTGGTAAAGATTCACTAATATTCCTTATTTCATTTTTCGTTATCAAAATTCTAATGATTAAAAGCACTGAAATACATGATGTTATTAAAAATAAATAAAACCAGATACTCATAATTATCACCTACTCATTTTAATTCTTTTTTCTTAAATAATATTAATCCTGAACTTGTAAATACTACTAATATTCCTAGTGAATAAATTGGTAACATTTTTAGATTTGAGGCAGTTCTTCCTGCTATTTGAAACATTTGTCCAGCTGGGTTAATGTCAAGTAAAGTTTGACAAACTTTTCTTTTGGTCTCACTTGGATATTTAGGATTCGAAATTTGTTCAATTTTATATTCACCAGTATCTTCTATAGTTGCATAATCATTAAATTCTGGTGCTTGTAAAATATTTAAACAAGTAAGAGCAATCATCATTAATCCAAAAGCAAGCATAATTGTTGTTATGGCTGTAATTGTTTTATTTGAAATCATCATTGCAATAAACGTGAATATGCTTGAATATGCAATTACTGTTACAAAGATACAACCTAACAACATTATTAATTTGGAAATAGACATTGTAATTCCACCAAATAAAGGGATTCCGATTATTATTATAAATGCAATAAATAGAATATAGGAGAACAAACTTGTAATGGTTGTTATTATCAAATTAGATAAATATATATTTGTTCTTTTATGTCCTATACTAATCTTATTTCTTATTGCTCCATCAGAGTATTCCACTCCCAAAAATAGACTTGTAAATATAGCAATTATAATTCCTATGATTGTAGAATAATTAAACATAAGTTGCTCTACTTCTATAACTTCTCCATAATTTTTCATATCACTATATTGTCCATAAATCATTAATAGAGCAATCCCTATACTAAATATAGTTAATAACCAAAATAATTTACTTTTTCTTAATCTTATATAGCTTGCATTCAATAATTTAATCAACTCGCCCACCTCCAATTAAATTCATATAATAGTTTTCTAGTGATTCCTCAATCTCATGAATCTCATCTGCTATTAAGCTTTTCTTGGATAGTTCATTAATAAACTTTGATAAATTATATTTTCCATAAACATTTATTGTTTTACTATTCATTACTTCATAAGAGATTTTTTTCTCTTCAAAATACTGAACGAAGTCCTTTGGATTACTTACTTTTAATTCTATTTTGTGTTCCATTTTTTTCATAAGCTCTTCGCTACTTATTTCTTTGATAATAGAACCATTATCTAAAAATCCATAATGAGTAGCTATTTTAGATAGTTCATCTAAATAATGGCTGGATATTAAAATGGTAATCCTTCTTTCCTTGTTTAGTTTTAAAATTAACTCTCTAATTTCTATAATTCCCTGTGGATCTAAACCATTCATAGGTTCATCTAAAATTAAGAAGTCTGGATGATTAGCAAGTGCAATCGCAATTCCTAATCTTTGCTTCATCCCTAAAGAAAAGTTCTTTGACTTTTTCTTTCCTGTGTTTTCTAATCCAACTAATTTTAAGAGTTCATCAACACCATCCATACTTGGCATTCCAACTAACTTATATTGTTCTATTAAATTATCTCTTGCTGTCATTTCCCCATAAATAGATGGAGTTTCAATAATTGCTCCCATTCTCTTTCTAACATTTGTAATATTACTGTTACTATTATTTACACCATATATAGTGTAACTTCCATTTGTAGGCTCTTGCAAACCACAAATGATTCTTATAAGTGTTGTCTTTCCTGCACCATTTTTACCAATAAGTCCATATATTGCACCTTTCTCAATATGAATATCAGTATGATTTAAGGCTCTAAAGTCCTTATATTTTTTTTCAAGATTATTCGTTTCTAAAACTATCTCCATAATCTTTCTCCTTTCCAATATTCATTTTAGTAAAAAATTGTTAAGAAAACAGTTAAGAAATTGTTAAGATTTTGTTAAGATTTAATTTTAAAACCGATTCCCCATATGGATTCTATATATTCATTCTCGGTATAATCTCTTATTTTTTTCCTTAAATTACTGATATGAACCCTTAATGAGTTTTCATCACAGTCTTCTGTATCCATGCCTATTAAGTCCAATAACTTATTTTTGGGAATTACTTGAGTAGGATTTAAAAGAAGCTGCTTTATTATTGCATATTCTGTTTTTGTTAGACTAACTTTTTGATTACAAACAAGTAATGTATGATTATCATCTAGTAACTCTAATTCCCTATATCTTAAATTCTCTATAATGTTGGTTTGACAGCAACCTCTTAATTGTACCTTTATTCTTGCAAGTAATTCTTTTGTTTCAAAGGGTTTTGTCATATAATCATTTGCACCAGATAATAAACAATTCACTTTATCATCACTAGATATTTTGGCTGAAAGAACAATAGTCGGAATATTTTTAACTTTTATAAGTAATTCTTCACCAGACATACCTGGTAACATTAAATCAAGCAATATAAGATCATATTTTTCTTTTCCTAATAATAGTAATGCCTCTGTTCCAGAATAAGCATTACAAGTGATATAACCTTCTTTTTTCAATAATTCTTCAATAACATTATGAATACTAACATCATCTTCAATAATTAAAATTTTTTTCATAATTACCACCTAAACCATTATTTTTTTAATAATTTTTAAAATTTGTCACAATTATTCATAGTACTCATTTCCTTTTTAACTAAAGTTTTATCATTTTTCCTTTAAAAAGTGAATAGATTTTTAATAAATTATTGAAAAATTATTATAAATTGCGTATTGCATTTATCGAAGGAAAATAAAGTCCTTGACTTGTGTGTGATTCACTCCATTGAAGTTTAAACCCACACAGCTTATTAGAGTATCAATTTTTATTAGCATATTAAAAATTTGCAAGTATTCCTTGCAAATGAAATGTCCTACATAATTTCTAATAAATCTATCATTTATCTACTTTCAAACAATATTTTGAGTCTCAATTAATGCTTTTTATTCAATTCCAAATGTAGTTCTAATACCATTCATAGTTTTTAAAATATATAAATAACGATTTTCTAAAATATTTAGATTCTATTATTTTTATAAAAAGATTTTCAATTTCTCTATTGCATCTTCTTGCATATCAACATATTCTTGTAATAATTCTTGTACCTCTTTATCTATATTTTTATGATTTAATAATTTTCTACCTTCAATAATCCCCATATTCGTCCCCTATAAAAGCAGTTCTGCAATTTTAGAGCTACCCTTATCAAGCAGTGTTTTCATTTCAATTCCATACCAAGTCATTACTTTATTCATTGTACTCGTTTCATGGGGATCTTTTTCACTATATTCAGGATATATTTCTACAATTCGATCAGAAATATTTTTATATTTATTATATTGATTATTGAGTTCTTCTTTTAATTGTCATCCTCTACTTTATCAAGTATAAAATGAATTGCATCCCTTCCCATACAGACACCTTTGTTTAATTCATCTAATACATTTACTTCGTTTTCATCTTTCATTTTGATTCCTCCATGACTATAGTTTAAACATTTTTTTACATATTATACTTCTGTTTTTATGGAATCATCTTACTAAAATTTTTCATCTTTAGTTTTAAAAAATTATATTATATCAGTTATTAATAATACTATTCACTAACTCCAAATCCATTCGATCAATGGCTTGTTTGGATACTCCTGCTGTATGTGGTGTAATAATCACATTATTTCTATATTGAGATAATAATTCTTCATGTTCATCTAGGTCTATATCTAACCCAACATAGAATGTGTCATATTTATCTGCTTTTTCTATTAATGTTTTTGTATCGACAATATCAACTCTAGATGTATTTATAAATGTTGCTGTTTTCTTCATCATTTCTATTTTTTCTTTTGAAATAAGATATTTTGTTTCTTCAGTTAAAGGAAGGCTAATATTGATAATATCACTATTTTTAAGAATTTCATCTAAAGATTGAAAAGCTACACCATATTCTAGTAAATCTTTATGATTTTCTGGGTTTCTAGTATAGCAACACATTTGCATATTAAATACTTTTGCTATTTTTATAACTTCCTTAGTTATATTTCCAGCACCAATTAATCCCATTTTTTTATTTGATATATCTTCTGGTCTTTCATGTAAATTTTTCTTATGTCCCTTTTGTTGTAAAACTAAATTATTAGATTCATAAATTCTTTTATTAAGTCCTAGTATTAAAGAAAAAATATGCTCTGCTACTGAGGCTGTGTTTGCAGTCTTTACGTTCAGAACTTGTATCATATCAGATTCTCTTACTTCTTTATCGATATGATCTAGACCAATAGATAAAGTTGCTATCACTTTGTGAGATTTAATATGTTTTAAAATCTCCTTTGGTACCTTAGTCTTTACTCCGATAATTAAAATATTATATTCTTGTAATAGATTAATTAATTCTTCCATATTTGGTATATGATCAGAATCATTTATGACAACTTGAATATTGTTGCTTTTTAAAATATCAATTGCTTTCGAATTTAAATTTGAAATCACGGAATAGGCCTTCATTTAGAAGTTGGGAAATGAAACGATGAATCAGAGGCAAACAACGATTAGCTTTTTTTGCATCACTCTTTCTATTATCTGTGGGATTCTTTCGAATGATTTATTAATGGGAGGATCTATTCTGGCAACAGGTCTTTTATGTGCATACTTTGCTAGTGAAAGAAAGAAAATCAACTATGCTTTATTAATTATATCCTAATGGGATATGTACCCCTTAAAAATTATCTATATGGTATTTTTTCTTGTTATCTTTTCATATTTGCACCAATGCAAATTTATGGATATGTTAATTGGGGAAAAAATCTAGATGAAGATAATAATGTAAAAGTACGAGAATTTACTCTTCAAAATTCTATTATAATTACTTTAACTTGTATTTTGGGAAGTCTTATTTTAGGCTACATACTAACTTTCATTCCCAATCAGAAATTAGCCTTTATGGATGCAAGTTCTAATTGTATTAACCTATGTGGTATGGTACTAATGATACTTCAGTTTAAAGAACCTTGGTGAGTATGGCTTATTAACAATATAATTGACTTAGGGATTTGGACTATTACTTTTTTTAATCGCGGAGAAGGCTCTTTCATGATGTTATTAGTATCAATCGGATACTTACTAATTGATCTTTACGGAATTATTCAATGGCATTTCAGTGCTAAAAATAAAAAATAAAATACATCTATTTATTTAAATCACACAACCGTGTGATTTTTTTATATCAGCATTTGTAATCTACAAATATAGAATATATTCATATGATACCTTGAAGGGAGGAAAATATATGAATTCTAATTGTAATAATAGATTTAAAGAATATAAACCTGAAGGTTGTAAAAATTTCCCTTCAAATTGTATTAGTTTTTTTAGTATTACTGGACCAACTGGACCTACTGGGCCTACTGGGCCATCAGGAGGAATACCTGGAGCTACTGGACCTACAGGACCAATCGGACCTCAAGGATTACCTGGTGCTACTGGACCTACAGGACCTGCTGGTAGTAACGCAAATTCTACTTCTTGCTTTTGCGTAGATCAGATGAGAAATATTATTCAACAGATTATTACACTTTATCCAAATGACAACTTAATTATCGCAATGGAAAGCGGAAATAACGCAAGTGGTAGACCTGGTTCTCTACTCCCAGGGCCAAACAATAATCCCAATTCTGGTTTATTTCAACTAATCAATAATCAAGGAGTTCCTGAAGAAGCAATATCCTTATGTAGAATCGCATCCATCACCATTACAAGCAATACATATAATGATGCAATTACTTACTTACCTGCTCCTGTACCTACACCAACTGGTTGCGATGCCAACTGTGAAGCAGCTATCCGTTCTTATTTACCAGTAGGAACTTCTGCAGTTGATATCAACGCAGGTGGTCAGACCGTAGCTCAGGGAACCATATTAAGAAGTGAATATGGAATAGTTGTAGTTGTTGGAAATAATAATAGTAATCCATCATTTGTATCCTTGTGCAAGGCAGAAATCATTAATAAATCAACTCCATAAAATAAAAATCCACTAGTTTAACTAGTGGTTTTTGTTTGAGGCCTATAAGGCCTG